>DATDOQ010000485.1:0-2330 GCA_035293205.1 Bacteroidia bacterium | reverse complement strand
TTATTACATGAATAAAGGTTACAGGCTTTACATTTGTTTCATATTTACCTAACAATTCCACCACCACATGGGCGTTCTCTCGTTTCTTTTTCCACAGGATAAAAAATTCTTCCCGCTTTTCAGGCAGGCCGCTGAGAACCTGGTACAAACTTCGAAGGTCCTGGTGGAGATGGTCAACACCACTCCTGAAAAACGCAAAGAGCTGATCAAGGAAATTGAGCATCACGAGCATACCGGTGACAACATCACCCACATGATCTACAATGAGCTGGGCAGGAATTTCATTACGCCGTATGATCGTGAAGACCTTCATTCGCTCGCTTCCGCCATTGACGATGTGCTCGACTTCATTCACGGGTCGGCCAAACGCGTGGATTTGTATAAAGTGGTGGATTTCCCCGAATCCGTTATCCTGCTTTCAGATATCATTCTCAAAGGTGCCATCGAGCTGAACGTCGCGGTCAGCAATTTGGAAAGCATGAAAAATGTGAACATCATCAAAGAGGCGTGTGTCAAAATAAACAGCCTGGAAAATCATGCCGATGATGTTTTCAACCTCGGCATCGCCTCGCTTTTCGAAGAAGAAAAAGATGCCATCAAGATCATTAAAATGAAGGAGATCCTGACCGCCCTTGAAACCGCTACCGATAAATGCGAGGACGCGGCGAATACCATCCAAACCATCATGGTGAAATACGCTTAGAAAAAGCATTAGCCACATCATGATAAATGGTTTTTCCTTTTGAGAAAGTTTTATGACGCTACTGATTGTAATTATCATTCTTGCCCTGGTTTTCGACTTCATCAATGGTTTCCATGATGCGGCGAATTCAATCGCAACCGTTGTTTCGACAAAAGTGCTGACACCCCTCCAGGCGGTGATCTGGGCCGCGATTTTCAATTTCGTTGCGTTTTTTATTTTCAAGGATCATGGCGTGGCAGACACGGTTTCCAAAACGGTGCATAAAGAGTTTGTGACTTTGCCGGTGATCATTTCGGGACTGGTAGGCGCTATTACCTGGAATCTGCTCACGTGGTGGCGCGGCATTCCTTCTTCTTCCTCGCACACGCTCATTGGCGGATTTGCTGGAGCCGCTATTGCACACGCCGGTTTCCAGTCGATCGATTCGTCGAAAATTCTCACCACCGCCAGCTTTATTTTTCTTGCCCCGTTGCTCGGCATGATCATGGCATTTATTATTTCAACCTGGTTTTTGAATTCATTCCGGAAGGGAATTTTCCCAAAACTTTTGTCCATAGCCATTATTGTCGCCGTTAGCTGGTGGGTATATTCTAAGCTGTATGTTCACCCTGATCAGCAATCGGTCAAGGCGAAGGATGTAACCATTTTTTACAACTTTCAACCGATTGACGGATTTGCCGTTGTATTTTATGGCGAGAGTACCCATTCAGTGAACAGTGCCTGGGATAAAGTTGTTGCAGGTCCTTCAGAATTTGGGTCCGATTCGATCCGGAAAACAACGCAGGTGCATATCCCTGAGATCAGTTCCTTGCCGCTTATTGTATATTCTAAAGTTACCGAGGCGAAGGGCCAACATGGACAACTGGTTGCAGGTTTCCTGGCTGACAGTATTGGGGTGAACAGGGTATTGAGCGAAGCTGAACAAAATCGAGCTTCCGGCTACCTGGTTAAGCTCTCAAAAGACATGATCGGGCGGCAACCTGTGAAGTTTATGAACGTCATTTTTTCCAAGGATAATTTCAAGTGGATCCTGCTTGGATTTATTCTCGTTATAATGGCCGGTTTCACCCTGTGGCTGCACAACCTGAATAATGCCAAAGCAGGCAAATGGTTCAAGCGGTTGCAGCTCATTTCTTCCGCTGCCTTCAGCATTGGCCATGGTGGAAATGACGCGCAGAAAGTAATGGGCATTATCACCGCCGCGCTGATTGCCGACGGACAAATCGGCACCTTCGGAGAAATGCCAACCTGGGTGCCGCTTGCCTGTTATACAGCCATCGCGCTGGGAACCATGAGCGGCGGCTGGAAAATTGTGAAGACGATGGGAACGCGGATTACAAAAGTAACACCCTTCGAAGGTGTGGCCGCGGAAACTGCCGGCGCGATCACCTTATTTCTCACCGAAAATCTGAAAATTCCGGTAAGCACCACGCACACCATTACCGGTTCAATCATTGGCGTGGGCGCAACGAAAAGATTAAGCGCCGTGCGCTGGGGCGTAACGGTAAACCTGCTCTGGGCCTGGATCCTGACTATACCAGTCAGCGGAATGATGAGCGCGCTGGTTTATTTCATCTTCTATTTATCCGGCAATACATAACATCACCGGCCATCCCGCTCCGGACTA
>DATDOQ010000484.1:0-4451 GCA_035293205.1 Bacteroidia bacterium | reverse complement strand
ATCTGCAATGGAAAATGGAAAACGCGCGTGGAAAACCTGGAGAATATTCCCATCACATTTTCAGGCCGTGCCACTTCCATGGTTAAAAATGTGTTGCCTTCCGTGCTTGCGGCATCGTTAAGCGATATCAGTCTCGAAAGGATCCGCGCCGGCCTGCAAACATTCATTGCATCGCCAGAGCAGACACCGGGAAGGATGAATATTTTCCATTTCAAATATTTCAACGTGATGGTTGACTACGCGCATAACCGCGCAAGCATTGTGGAGCTGAATGAATTTATGAAAACGGTGCAGGCAAGCGAGAAAATAGGCATCATCACTGCAGTTGGCGATAGGCGCGACGAAGACATTCGTAATATTGGCAGGATGGCGGCCGAGGTGTTTGATTCAATCATAATCCGACATGATAAAGATATGCGCGGGCGTTCACCGGAGGAAATGACGGACCTGCTGATGAACGGGATTCATTCCGTGCGGAGCGAGATGCCCGTGATGATCATTCCGGACGAGTTGGAGGCGATTGCGCATGCCATGAATTTCGCGCCCAAAGGAGCATTCATCACTGTATTTACGGAAAATGTGCGGGAAGCGCTTGCATTTGTGGAAGAGGAATTAAGCCAGGAACAACCTGAAGCGCATGCACAACGGGGCGCTATGTCAGGGAATCTTAGAGTTGCTTCATAATACAATAATTTATTCCTGCACGGGCAAAATGCCGGCGCAAACGCAATAACAGATCAATGATACCGAAAGGAAAGTTGCTCATCATCGGAGGCGCGGAAGACAAAGGTCCCAACGGCCACCCGGCGATCAAGCATAAGACGAAAGAGTTCCGTCATTTCGAAATTCTGGGCGAGCTGCTGCCGCCGGATAAGCACAAGCCTCACCGCATCGAGGTGATCACTACCGCCTCTTCCGTGCCGCTGGAGCTGAGCGAGGTGTACATGAAGTGTTACGCTTATGCAGGCTTTAAAGATGTTCATCACCTCAGCATCGAGGATAAAGACCAGGCGCGGGATCCGGAAATTATCGACCGTATCACAAAGGCGAATGTGGTGCTTTTCACCGGCGGCGACCAGTTCCGGCTTGCCACCATTTTAGGCGGAACAGACTTTATTGAATTGCTGATCCAACGTTATAAAGAGGACAGTGAGTTCATTATTGCAGGCACCAGCGCCGGCGCAATGGTCATGTCGCGTTTAATGCTTTACCAGGGTGATAACAATGAAGCGATGCTGAAGGGGGAAATAAAAATTGCATCAGGTTTCGGAATCATCGACAACTGCATCATCGACACGCATTTTGTGAAACGCGGACGTTTTGGTCGTCTTGCACAGGCTATTGTCATGAATCCAACCTTTGCGGGCATTGGGCTCGGGGAAGACACGGCGCTTATCATTCACCAGGGCAACCGCGCTGAATGCCGCGGTTCCGGAATGGTGATCATCATTGATGGCAAAGAGATTGGCTATACGAATATCCCGGAAGCGGAAGACGGAATGCCTTTATGCGTTGAAAATCTCAAGGTTCATGTTCTCTGCCGCGGTAATGGCTTCCTGCTAAAAGAGCGGCAGTTTCTTCCGAATAAAAAAGAATTGCGCAAGCAGCATCATAATCATGCAGGTTGAACGCATATCACCTTAGTTTTTTTAAAACCTGCGGTGGAAAAAGGCACTAAAAAAAGGTAGCCATCCGCCGCGGCGGACACCAAGACACAAAGGTTTCACGAAGTTAAGACGCAAAGAGAAATCTACTTTTTGAAGGACCGCATAGAATTTTTTTGTGTCTTTCCTTCGTGGTTTTTTTAGTGCCTTGGTGGCTACCGACTTTGTGTCTTATTATTACGGTGCATAGGAAGAATTATTTTTTCCTCAGTGACCAGATCTCCGAATCCCACCAGTGTTTGTAGAAATAATTTTCCCGGAAAAGCGCTTCTTTTTCAAATTTCAGTTTTTCGAGCACACGCTGTGAGGCAAGATGTCCGGGCGTGATGTTCGCTTCAATGGAATGAAGATTCATCACGTCAAATCCATGTTGAACAATTGCATTTACCGCTTCGGTCATGATCCCGCGGTTCCACCAGGCAGGATCCAATTCGTAACCGAGATCCGCGCGACGGTGTTGTATAAGAATTTGTTTGAAACCAACTGTGCCCAATAATTGATTCGTTTCATTCCATTCGATGCCCCAGCGTATGCCGTGACCGGTAGCAAATAATTTCCGCCAGTGGAAGATCAATTGCTCCGCCTGTTCCAGATTTGAAAAAGTGTCGCATCCACGGTAGTGCATCACATTTTCATCTGCATAAAGACGAAAAATAACCGGCGCGTCATTTCCGCTAATTCCGCGCAGCAGGAGACGGTCCGTTTGCAGAACTGGGAACAATGGTGAAGGGAAAACAACTTGGATCGGCATGACCTATTGAGCGAAACTACGAATTTATAAAAGGCACGAAGGTTATGGCCACCAAGACACAAAATGAACACGAAGGCAAGACACGAAGCTTGACATCTTTGATCTTTTTTTGTGACTTTTCTTCGTGATCTTAGGTTCTTTGTGGCTACACTCTTTGAGTTCTTTAAAAAAGCCGCGTATAAAGGCACGAAGGGGATGGCCACCAAGACTCGAAGGACACGAAGGAAAGGGCACAAAGTTTAAATTTGCCACGAAGAAAAGGCACATAGAAAACCCCGGTTGTATTGCGGAATATTCCTGTTAATCCATGCTAATTACCTGCAAAAACGGTGATGCATTCCGTATCTTTGTATCAGCCTTTAAAATGGCTCAACTCCTGCCATGTATATCGAACAGCTTTATACCAATTGCCTTTCTGAAGCCGCTTACTGGATTGAATCGGACGGGGAAGCCGCCGTGATCGACCCGTTGCGTGAAACAGAACCGTATCTCAAGATGGCGGAGCAACGGGGTGTAAAGATCAAATACGTTTTTGAAACACATTTTCACGCGGATTTTGTTTCCGGCCATATTGATCTTGCAAAAGCAACCGGATCCAGCATTATTTTCGGACCGGGGGCGGAGACGAATTACGCGGTGCACAACGCCGCGGATGGCGAAGAATTTACCATTGGCAAACTGACGATCCGCGTTTTGCATACGCCAGGACATACACCGGAATCCGCCTGTTACTTATTGCTGGATGCAAATAAAAAACCGCATGCCGTTTTTACAGGCGATACGCTTTTTGTGGGCGATGTCGGACGGCCGGATCTTTTGGACGGAAAAATGTCGAAAGAAGAATTGGCCGGCATGTTGTTCGACTCGCTGAACAAAAAGCTCAAAACATTACCTGACGATGTGATTCTCTACCCAGCGCACGGACCCGGCTCGGCCTGTGGCAAAAATATCGGGAAAGAAACATGGTCCACCATCGGACAACAGAAAGCGAACAATTATGCAATGCGCATTACGGACCGTGAGGAATTTATCCAAACGGTGACGGATGGTCTCATTGCCCCACCGCAATATTTCTTCCGGGACGCGATGATCAATAAAAAAGGATACGAAAATATTGACCAGGTGCTGGAGCGGAATGTTAAGCCTCTGACGCCAGAAAAAGTTTCACAAGCCATCGAAAACGGAGCGCTGGTGCTCGACACGCGCAGCGCGGAAGAATTTGGCAAAGGGTTTATTCCAGGTTCTCTTTTTATCGGGCTCGATGGCACGTATGCTGTTTGGGTGGGAACGTTGGTTGATATAACCACTCCGCTTGTGGTGATCGCATCCGTCGGACGTGAGCGGGAAGCAATCCTTCGACTCGCGCGAGTGGGATATGAAAATGTGGTTGGTTTTCTCGAAGGCGGCATGGATTCCTGGAAAAAAGCCGGCATGCCGCTGGATACAATTATTTCGGTTGACCCGGAAAAGTTCGCCGCGGATATTGCGGGCGGGAAAAGTGCTAAACAGGTTCTCGATGTGCGGCGTTCGGGCGAATTTGCCAACGGGCATGTGATTGGCGCAACGCATCTTTGTCTCACAAAATTTGCGGATGTTCAGAATCTGAAACCGGTTAAAAAAGAGCAGCCGTATTATCTGCATTGCCAGAGCGGTTATCGTTCTGTTATTGCCGCATCAATTCTGAAAGCCCAAGGTTATACCGGCGTGATCAACGTGCGCGGCGGCTGGAGCAAGATCAAAGATCTGAATGTGCCACTGGAAATGCCGGAGACGGTATGATTTAAAACCTGAAAAAAGCATACCCACTTTTCTGCATAGCTTCAATATACCGCGGCAGCACCCACAACATTTTATCTTTCGCTTTCAGGCTATCGTGCAGCACCACGATGGAGCCGGGCCGAGTGTAATCAAGCGCCAGATCAAGCACCTGCTCGTTTGAAAGAGCCGCATCAAAATCGCAGGGCAGGACGTCCCACATCACCACTTTGTATTTTCGCGCTATCGCGTTGAACTGGGCGGGACGCATGCGCCCATAC
>DATDOQ010000483.1:0-7036 GCA_035293205.1 Bacteroidia bacterium | reverse complement strand
AAAACCGAAATCGCTGATAGTACTATTATATTCAGTGAATATATCGGACGGATCAGCAACCACATTCCTGTTTACCACCACGGATGGATAGCCCGATATAAGCGAGCCAAGCCCGATATCATAAGCCGAGACAACCATCGGGTCGGCATTGTGGACTGCAATTAGGTTGACGGTGTTTCCAAGCACATTATGCGCGGAATCCATAAATACCGTTCCACGGGGACACCAAGGGCACCAGGTTCCGGTAGCTTCTTCAACCGTTACTGCGTGAACAGGAATAAATGCTGCGCCATTAATAACTGTGGTTAAGGTATCATCGCTTGTGTTTGGATCTCCGGATACTTCAATCCACATGGTTATTGGATGCAAACCGATTGATGGAATAACGTAAGGAATGTTGTGTGTGAATGCATAAGTCTGGAATGATGCAATATTCACGGAAGAAACATTATAAGTTTGAACACCTGCGCCGGCATTATACTTAACAGCAAATGAGGTGATCGGAGTTGTTCCTGTATTCTGTAAAACTCCGGCAAGGCTGATGCTAGCATTCACCACACCAATTGATGGTGCTGTTCCTGCATCCGGACTGATGTCGGTTAGTGCAGCCGAGGTAGGGGAAGGAACAAAAAGTGTGACATTGTCAATTGCTGCGCCATAAAGCCAGCCGCCACCATCACTGTAATCCCAGCTAAGCTTAACGTTTGACTGTCCTCCAATCTGCGAACTGAGATTTACAGCGGCGGTCTGCCAGTTGTTATGATCGGACGGAATAGTACCCAGCGAATTCCATGTGGTGCCACCATCAGTCGAATAACTAAGCACACAGGTTTCCTGATCGCCCTGATAGGTAGAATCCAGATAGAAAACATCGTAGCTAAGGTAAACGTTCGGATTTCCGGATAGATTGATTACAGGTGTAATCAGTTTGGATGATAGATTTGGATTATCAACCGCATCATCATTGATGCCAATATAAACTGTATGCGCCGGGGGAGCAAACCATGTGCTTGTTACACAGGGAACAATCCATCCGTTAGATGCCGGATTTGCTGTCCAGCCGGAAGGCAGAGATCCACCTTCGAAATCTTCTGAAAAAAGGGCTTGCGCTGATAGACTGCCGGAAGCAATCATAAAGGAACCTGCGATGAGTAGAAGTTGTTTTTTCATGTGTAAAGTTTTGTGTTAAACTAACATTGCCTGTATTTAGCAGGGGCCCAAGTTAATCACGATATACTATATTTCAAACAGAAAATGGCGTAAAATGGACAAATGGCTCAAATAATTACATGACTGGCTTAATTATGGATAAAAAGCTGATAATCCGGACCCTCCTGAGCAATTTGGGCTTGCAGGCGGCTTAAAAACTTATATAATTGGTGATTGGGATTCCAATAATTGATGCTTATATTTGTCTTAATAATTTACTGCTTAATTAATAACGATTTCATGAAAAGAACCCTACTTGCTTCCCTGTTGTCAGTACTATCTGCAGCGGCTTTTGCGCAGAATTATTCTTTCATTGATGAGTATGGATCTGACGTGACGTTTGCCACACAAACCTATTGGATACCATCTGTAAGCCTCGATACGCGCGAATTTGCAGTTGTGAACAATACAACCTCCACTGTTACCGTCAAAGTCCGTAAAACAATCATTTCATTGAATGATCCGGGAGCGACGGCGTATTTCTGCACAGATATAAATTGTTACGGTCCCACCACGTCTTTATCGGTTAATGTAACCGTGTACCCGGGTGACGATTTCCTTCTTACAACTGATTTTAACCCGGATTCAGTTGCAGGAATTGCGCAGGTACGGTACGCGGTTATCAACCAGGCGAATCTTTCGGACACGACTTTTTTTAATATTGATTACAACATAACAAACGGACCGGCGTCTGTACGCCCAAATTCATTGGTTAAAGCAACCATCACCGACCCAATGCCCAACCCGGCATCTTCTGTTTTTACCATGGGCTATAAGTTGGGCACTTCATTAACCGGTAATTGCCGCGTGGTAATTTACAATATGCTTGGTGAGCAGGTTCGTGAAACACCGGTTATGGCTGCAGAAGGAACTGTGAAAATTGACGTATCTGCACTCGAACAGGGCATTTACTTTTGCTCGCTCCAGTCTGATGGCAGGACACTTGCAACACGAAGAGTGGTCATTAGTCATTAGTCAATAGACAATAGTCATTAGGAATTAGTCATTGGGCATTAGTCTTTAGGTAGCCCCCTAATGACTAATGCCCAATGACTTTTTTTTACTTCCTAATGACTAATGACCAATGACTAATTCCCCATTCAACAGTCGTTCAACTATCAACGGCACTCCTTTACCAGCCGGTTCGCGTATAAAAACAAGGTTCTTAATCCCGCTATCATTCACATCGTTCGGATCGACCAGGTAAACGGCGCAACCGTGACGAGTCGCATGTACCAGTCCGGCGGCAGGGTAAACATTCAGCGAGGTTCCAACAATAATAAAAATATCTGCCGTTGCCGCGATTTCCTGCGCACGATCCATCTCCGGAACCATTTCACCGAACCAAACAATATGGGGGCGCAGCTGTGAGCCGTTTTCGCATTTATCCCCGAAGCGGATCTCCCAGCCTTTTACCGGGTAAATATGCAACGGATTTTTTGAGCTTCTTGCTTTTCTTATTTCGCCGTGCAGGTGAAGCACATTTTTTGAACCCGCTCGCTCATGGAGGTCATCCACATTCTGGGTGATGATCTGTACATCAAACTTTTTTTCCAGACCGGCAAGCGCAAGGTGTGCCGCATTCGGTTTCGCTTCCATGACCTGCCTGCGCCGCTCGTTATAAAAATCGAGCACCAGGCGCGGATTTTTTTCCCATGCTTCCGGTGTGGCTACATCCTCGATTTGGAATTTTTCCCAAAGTCCCCCGCTGTCACGAAACGTGCTGATCCCGCTCTCCGCGCTGATGCCCGCACCTGTAAACACGACTATTTTCCGGGGATTTTTCATTTGAAGGATAAGAGACTAAGTTAATAATTATCACATAAAGGGAAAAGAGTTTGAATTATTTTATTTTACCGGATCATGGCAGCATTAACATACATTTTTTTCACTCCAGGAACCGCGTTGTTGCTGACTTTGATTCCGAAAATCGGTGCTTTCTGAAAAGCGGAAATGATTACCTTCGTCGTTCCGTCCATAAAGATGTGTGGGGCTTGAAGGTTTAACCGGTTGACATAATCCGGGCTGATTGAGCTGCACCCCCGCATCCGCTGGAATTGATTGAATTGAATATGGCGAAATTCCGTAAGCAGGATGCCCTCGATTACCATGCCCTGGGCCGACCGGGGAAAATCGAAGTCCTGCCGACCAAACCTTACAGCTCCCAGCGCGACCTTACGCTGGCGTATTCCCCCGGAGTTGCTGAACCCTGCCTTGAAATTGCCGGTAACCCCGAAGATGTGTACAAATACACTTCTAAAGGAAACCTCGTAGCAGTTATTTCCAATGGCACTGCCGTACTTGGACTTGGAAATATTGGTCCGCTGGCTTCCAAACCGGTTATGGAAGGGAAAGGCATGCTCTTCAAGATCTATGCTGACATCGATGTTTTTGACATCGAAGTAGATGCTTACGACATTGAAACTTTTGTTCAAACGGTCAAAGCGATCGCGCCGACTTTTGGGGGGATCAACCTGGAGGATATTAAAGCGCCCGAGTGTTTTGAGATTGAAAGAAGATTAAAAGAAGAGCTCGATATCCCGGTGATGCACGATGACCAGCATGGCACCGCGATCATTTCTACCGCCGCGCTGATCAATGCCTGCGAGATTGCCGGAAAACCGCTTAACAAAGTGAAGCTGGTCGTTAATGGCGCTGGCGCATCGGCAATTTCCTGTGCTAAAATGTACATCGCTGTTGGCGTGAAGAAAGAAAATATCCTCATGGTCGACAGCAAAGGCGTTATAACTACCGACCGGGAGGAAATGGATGAGAGCAAACGGTATTTTGCGGTAAAACCCGGTGGCCCGAAAACACTTGAAGAAGCAATGAAAGGCGCCGATGTTTTTGTCGGACTCTCAAAAGGAAATATAGTAACCGCGGATATGATCCGGAGTCTTGCCGCGCGGCCGGTGGTTTTTGCGCTTGCCAATCCTGATCCTGAAATTTCGTATGACGAGGCAATGGCTGCGCGTCCCGACATCATTATGGCAACCGGAAGATCCGATCATCCTAACCAGGTAAACAATGTGCTGGGATTCCCGTTTATTTTCCGTGGTGCGCTGGATGTGCGGGCAACTTCGATCAATGAGCCCATGAAGCTGGCTGCGGCGCATGCGATCGCGGAGCTGGCAAAAGAGCCTGTTCCGGATGATGTGAACCATGCCTATGATACGCGCAATCTCAGCTTTGGCCCTACCTATATTATTCCAAAACCAATTGATTCCCGTCTGATCGCGACCGTCGCGCCTGCGGTTGCAAAAGCAGCGATCGATTCTGGGGTAGCACGTAAGCCAATATTAAACTGGGACGCTTACCGGCAGGAACTTTCAAGCCGGCTCGGTCGCGATAACAAGCTGATGCGCGGACTTGCTACCAAAGCGCGTCAGAATCCAAAACGTGTCGTCTTTGCGGAAGCAGATACCTACAAAATCCTGAAAGCGGCACAGGTTGTGCGCGATGAAGGCATTGCCCGGCCGATCCTTCTCGGTGATGCTGAAAAAATAGGCCGACTGATCGCGGAGAATAACCTGGACCTGGGCGACACGCCGATCATTGATCCGCGGGACATCGGCCAGGAAGAAACACGGACCAACTTTGGTGAGATGCTTTTCAGAAAACGTCAGCGTCGTGGTGTAACGCTCTATGATGCTAAAAAAGCCATGCAGGAACGCAATTATTACGGCGCGATGATGGTGGAAACCGGGATGGCGGATGCATTGATCTCCGGACTGACAAGAAAATATGCCGCGCCGATCAAACCGGCATTGCAGTGCATAGGGGTACAGGAAGGCGTCAATCGTGTGGCAGGAATGTATATCATTTCCACCCGCCAGGGAAATTTTTTCTTTGCAGATTCGACCATGAACGTGGATCCAACCGCGCAGGAGCTGGTGGATATCACGGTGCTTACCGCGCAAACAGTCCGCCAGTATAATGTGGTTCCGCATATTGCATTGCTTTCTTACACCAATTTCGGATCAGCTGAAGGAACGCTGCCCGGAAAAGTGAGCGAAGCGGTTGAAATTTTGCACCGCGATTACCCGGGACTGATCGTGGATGGCGACCTGCAGGCGAATTTTGCATTGAACAGCGAACTGCTGAAAGAACAATTTCCATTCAGCGAGCTCGTTGGTAAAAAAGTCAATACCTTGATCTTTCCAAACCTTGCAGCGGGGAATATCGCATACAAGCTGCTGCAGGAAATGGGTGGCGCGGAAGCGATCGGTCCGGTTCTGCTTGGCATGCAGAAGCCGGTTCACGTATTGCAGCTTGGCAGCTCGGTGCGTGAAATTGTGAATATGGTCATCATTGCTGTGGTGGATGCGCAGTCAAGAAGGCCATAAAAAAGTGAAACATGTATAATCATTTTGAAGGAAAGCTGGCTGTAAAGACGCCGACCTACGCCGTGCTCGAATGCGCGGGTGTCGGTTACCAGCTGAACATTTCGCTGAACACGTATTCCCGGTTACCGGAAAACGGCAACTGCCGGCTGTACGCGCATCTCGCGGTGCGTGAAGACGCGCTCGTGCTGTTTGGTTTCTGGGATGAAGAAGAAAGAGAGCTTTTCCGCCACCTGATCTCCGTTTCCGGCGTAGGACCCGGAACAGCGCGCATGATCTTATCGTCACTCACACCTGCTGAGATTGCGGGTGCGATCTTAACCGGCAACGTGGCTGCGCTAAGAGCGGTGAAAGGTATCGGTGAAAAATCTGCGCAACGGATCATTATTGATCTCAAGGGAAAAATCGGGAAAGACATTGGATCCGTTTCCGCAACATTCTTCAATGCAGACAATAAAATGCGCGATGAAGCGTTATCGGCGCTGGTTATGCTGGGTTTTGCAAAAAACATAGCTGACAAGGCCCTCGACAAATCCCTTAAGAATGAAGGCAATGCGGTATCTGTGGAACATCTGATCAAGCTTGCGCTCAAGAATATGTAATGTTAATTCCGGTCATTTCATTGTAAACAAGGCAACACAATAAAAAATCTATTCACTACCGAAGCAACGTAAACCATCCCGCGTCGACTATTATATGAGCAACACATATAATCATTCTATAAAGGCTTTTTCTCCCAGCCTGTCTCATTAATCCGCTGATCCAAAAAAGTGAATCCTGTCCTGAAATATGCAATTGCCGCTACCGCGTCCATCACACTGCTGACCGCGGTGATGAACAGTGATGCGCGCGTCGCGATTTCGCAGCGTGGACTGGTGGGTGGGAATGACAGCCCAACGGGACCTTTAGTATATCCGTTTGAGGATGATTCATGGGAAGATCCCATGTACACGAGCGACAAGCCGCTGGAGCTGAGTAAGCCGAAAAATATTGCCACTACGGTTACTTACAATCCGGATTCGAACGTATATGAAGTGGATCAAAAGCTTGGCAGCAAGCTGGATTATCGTCCGCCGAGCTACATGACCTTCGAAGAGTACGTGTATTACGACATGAAAAAGTCGATACGCGAATACTGGAGACAGCGGGAGCACGCGGAAAGCCAGGCGCAGACGGGAAGGACAGATAAAAGCATCATTCCTCCGATTAAGATCGGTGGAAAAATGGCTGATATTTTCGGTGGCGGAACAATCTACATTCGTCCGCAGGGCCAGGCAGAACTTATTTTCGGCATCAACATTAATCGCACAGATAATCCGGCTTTACCTGAACGGCAGCGTCGCGTTTCCACGTTTGATTTCGATGAAAAGATCCAGCTGAACGTCGTTGGTAAAATTGGTGAGAAGCTAAAGCTGACCACCAATTATAACACCGAATCTACTTTTGACTGGGAAAACCAGATGAAGCTCGAGTTCACCGGGTTT
>DATDOQ010000482.1:0-8716 GCA_035293205.1 Bacteroidia bacterium | reverse complement strand
AGAAATCAAAGTATAGTTCAATCTTTTCCAGGCTAGGCTCCGGTATCTCTGCAGTTTTATCCACCTGCATACGCGAATCGATGTGATCTATCCAATACCTGGTTTTCTGCATGCGCAGCACATAATAACCCGTGTTATCGTGTCCGATAATTCCGGTCACAGAAGAGCGTTTTTCTTCCACCTCCGGACCTTCTAGAATAGAAGCTTTTTTGGTTTTGTTTTGCCCAAAAAGTGCAGCGGGAAGAAAAAATAAAAAAAGGAAGACAACCGCTGAATTGCGGTTGGCTGATTTAGGGAAAGCCATGGTTAGAAGGTTTTTATGCGGGTATATTTTGACACTTAACGCGTAAATTTACGATTGCCCGGGACATAGCACGCATTCGGAAGGAAAATTTTAATAAAATCATGAAAGACTGGCATTCCGGATTTTAGTTATTTATACTTACTGAGATCGCCGGGGACTTTTTCATTTCCGTAAGGAATAGAAGGATAAGAGGCGGATTTGCGTAAATTTGCGTCCCTATTTTATCCCATTATGTTTGAAAATTTAACAGATAAGCTCGAAAGGGCATTTAAGGTTCTTAAAGGCGAAGGCCGGATAACGGAAGTCAATGTCGCGGAAACGATCAAAGATCTTCGAAAAGCGCTGCTCGATGCTGACGTAAGCTACCAGGTTGCGAAAAAATTTACTGACGAAATCCGTGAAAAAGCGCTCGGCCAGAATGTGATGACAGCTGTTTCGCCGGGTCAGCTGCTTGTAAAGATCACGCATGACGAGCTGATCAACCTAATGGGCGGCCAAATGGTGGATCTAAAACTTACCGGAAGTCCGACCGTAATTCTCATGGCCGGCTTACAGGGTTCCGGTAAAACGACACATTCCGGGAAGCTTGCGCACTGGCTGAAAACCAAACGCGGCAAAAATCCATTACTTGTTGCAGCCGACGTTTACAGACCAGCGGCCGTTGACCAACTTAAAATTCTCGGGGAACAAATTGGCGTCGAAGTTTACGCGGAGCCGGATGTAAAAGATCCTGTCGGAATTGCCAAACGCGCGCTGGCGCAGGCAAAACAAAACGGGAACTCAGTCCTCATTGTCGATACGGCCGGACGACTTGCGATCGATGAAGCGATGATGAACGAGATCGCTGCGATCAAAAAAGCGGTTGATCCGGAAGAAATTCTTTTCGTGGTGGATGCCATGACCGGACAGGACGCGGTGAATACGGCAAAAGCATTCAACGACCGCCTTGACTTCGACGGTGTGATCCTCACCAAGCTTGATGGTGATACACGTGGAGGCGCGGCGCTTTCGATCAAATCCGTTGTGAACAAGCCTATCAAATTCGTTGGCACCGGCGAAAAAATGGATGCGCTCGAAATTTTTTATCCCGAGCGGATGGCCGACCGTATCCTCGGAATGGGCGACGTAGTTACCCTTGTTGAACGCGCGCAGGAACAATATGACGCGAAAGAAGCAAAACGCATCCAGGAAAAAATTGCCAAAAACAAATTTTCCTTCAATGATTTTCTCGGTCAGCTTCAGCAGATCAAGAAGATGGGAAATATGAAAGACCTGATGGGCATGATCCCGGGAGTGGGAAAAGCGATGAAGGATATTAACATCGATGATGACGCGTTCAAACATATTGAAGCTATTATCCATTCGATGACACCGGATGAGCGCGAAAGACCGGAAACAATCAATGGAAACCGCAAAGCACGCATTGCAAAAGGAAGTGGTCGTAGCATTCAGGAAGTGAACCGACTCATGAAGCAGTTTGATGAAATGCGGAAAATGATGCGTATGATGCAGGACAAAGGGCAGATGCAGAAAATGATGCGGAATATGCCGAGGATGAAGTAAGAACTGAGAACTGAGTGCTGAGTGCTGAGTGCGGAGAATTGAGTGCTGAGAACTGAGAACTGAGTGCCGAGAATTGAGTGCTGAGTGTTGAGAGCGGAGTAAATTAGGAATGAAAAAGGAGCAATTTGCAAAGTACAATTTGAAGTTCATCGTCAATGCAATTACAGGTAAGGAAATGGATTTTGTTTTTATACCAGTTATAGTTTAACTTGCGGTAATAATTCCGAAACCTATGAAACATTTCTACATTTTATGTGTATTGCTGGTTTGCGGTCTCACGCTTCCGGGCCAAACAACTACTATTACCACTTATTATGTGATCGCGCCAACAAGCGGCTGCAATGGCGTCTGGGCTATTAATAATATTCAATTTAGCGCATGCTCAGGCGGGACTTACTCCATGTACCCTTTTGGTTGTGCGATATTAAACGGCCCTGTTTCAGGTGATACGATGTTCTTGCAACTTTGCGCTTTTCCATGTGATATTGATATGATAAATTCCAGTGGCGGAGCATGCATATGTGGAACCGGAACAACAGTAGGCGTAGACGATCCCGCAAATGAAGCAGTTTTTACAACTTATCCGAATCCATCCAATAGCGAAACCGGATGGAATATCTGGTTTCAGCAACCTGGAAATAATGTGGAAGTGGTTATTTATAATTCGGTGGGACAATTAATGGCGATCCAGAAGAATAATTCCGCACCGAGTGTTTTGCCAGTCAACACCTCCGCGCTTTGTGCAGGAACTTACCTGGTAGAAATCCGGGTAAACGGCGGCATACTTCGGCAACGACTAGTCCTTACTCAATAAATTTAATGCCAGTTCCTTTCCCAGAACTTCCCGCGTTTACATGATCTGCTTCGTATATTCGCGCTCCGGGAAACTTAAATTCGGGGATCAGTGAATATTATTGACGGAAAAAAAATCGCGGAAACCATCCAGGCCGAGCTTGCCGCGGAAGTAAAGCAGTTGGTTGCATCCGGTCTGCGTGCACCGCATCTTGCGGCAGTGCTGGTCGGAAATAATGGCGGAAGTATTACTTATGTCAATGCAAAGGTGAAGGCCTGCGAACGGATCGGTTATCGGTCAACCCTGGTACACCTTGATGAAAACACGAGCGAATCAGATCTTCTTGCAACTGTTCACAGGCTGAATGAGGATCCGGAAACAGACGGGTTTATTGTGCAGCTTCCTTTGCCTGCGCACATAAACGCGCAAAAAATTCTGGAAGCCATTGATCCCAAAAAAGACGTCGATGGTTTTCACCCGGTGAATGTGGGGCGGATGGCATTGAACCTGCCGTGCTATTTACCCGCAACCCCCTATGGAATTCTCCAGCTGCTGGAGCGCTGCAAAATTGAAACATCTGGAAAACATGCTGTGATCATCGGGCGCAGTCATATTGTCGGATCACCGCTTAGCATTTTGCTCGCGCGAAATACAAATCCTGGAAATTGCACGGTCACACTTGTGCACAGCCGTACACCAGATATCTCTTCGTTCACACGCAACGCTGACATTGTTATTGTTGCGATTGGAAAACCACATTTCCTGAAAGCGGATATGGTGAAGGAAGGCGCAGTTGTAATTGATGTCGGCACTACGCGCATGGAAGCTCCCGGAACAAAATCTGGCTGGCGTTTGCTCGGCGATGTAAAATTCGACGAAGTCGCTCCGAAGTGCAGCTGGATCACACCCGTCCCGGGTGGTGTCGGACCCATGACGATCACCGGACTGCTTCAGAATACGCTGCTCGCCGCAAAAAAAAGTGTTTATTAGCAGCAACCAGCTTCTAATTTTATTTTCCCACTTGTCCGCCGAAGCGTAGCGTAGGAGGATTAACCCCATTTTCCCATTATCCCCATTAGTTTATCCGTTTACTCCCGACTAATCTCTCGCGCTGTGTTTAGATTCGCAGCAGGCGTATGAATAGCATTCTTCCACGAATTCCGCTTGTGCGGTTGTTTATTCCGTTCGCTGCGGGAATAATCGTGTCTTATTTTTCAGGTATTATTCTGCCTCTCTACATTTTTATAACGGGGATTATTTTGTGCACGCTGTTTTTTTCGCTCCAGCGGAAATTATTGCGGCATTCACTTAGCTGGTTAGGCTTCGACGGAATTCCTATCGCAATTGCATTATTTTTTTCAGGAATGATGATTACCGGATTCCGGCTGGAAGGACCCGCCCCGCAAACCATGGTGCCGCGCGATGAACCGGTTGCTCTTCGCATTCGGTTGACAGAAGATCCTGCCATTCGTCCGCGAAGCGTAAAACTTTTTGTTTTGGCTGAAAGTTGGAAAAAAAACGAATGGGTGGCTTCCGGCGAGCGATTGTTGTTTTATATGGAACGCGGCCCTGCGGAAAAGCTGCTATTCGGTGATGTGCTGTTGTTGCGCACCCGCATCCGGGAAACTGAAGGGCCGGGGAATCCGGGTGAGTTTGATTATAAATCCTGGTTGGAGCGGCGAAATATTTATGCGCAAGGTTGGGGAAAGAATGGTGAATGGAAAAAGATCAGCGAAAACGAAGGAAATTTTTTTAAAGCGATGGCGCTTGATCTGCGTCGTTATTTTCTAAATGTGCTGACTGAATACGGGATCACCGGAAAAGAAGGAAGCGTCGCGGCGGCATTATTACTTGGTGGATCAGCGCATCTCGATCCGGGACTGTTGCAGGCGTACAGCGCTTCCGGAACATTGCATGTGCTATCTGTTTCTGGAATGCATGTGGCGCTGATCTACCTTGTGCTGATCCGGTTGCTTGCGCCGTTGGAGAAATTAAAATATGGGAAGTGGCTGAGCATCTGGATACAGCTTTTGTTTCTTTGGTTTTACGCAACGATTACAGGACTCTGTCCTTCGGTTTTGCGATCAGTGACCATGCTGACGGTCGTAATTGCCGGCAATGCGTTTGGAAAAAAGGCGCATGTCCTGAACGCGCTCGCTGCTTCTGCTTTCATTCTTCTTTTGTTCGATCCGCTGATGCTTTTCGATATTGGATTCCAACTTTCGTATTTGGCAGTGGCCGGCATTGTTATTTGTCAGCCGAAATTGGAAGAATGGTGGCAGCCTTCAACCTGGATCGGACGGAACCTGTGGGCGCTTGTAAGTGTAACATTGGTGGCGCAGGTATTTACATTTCCGCTTTGTCTTTATTATTTCCGGCAGTTCCCTACTTACTTTCTGCTATCCAATCTGATCGTTATTCCGGTTTCAACGCTCGCGATTTACATCGGCATTAGCTTGTTGTTACTTGCGCAGGTCGTATTAATTGCGAAACCGCTTGCCGTTTTATTTCACTCACTGATCAGCTTTTTGAATTTCACGGTCACTGAAATTGAAGGTTTGCCTTTTGCAGTCTTGCGCACAGCGGAATGGACGATCATGGAAGTTCTCCTTCTTTTTACCTGCATTTTTTTATTGCTTTATTTTCTGTTTCAAAGAAAACCGGTCTTTTTGCGAACTGCTCTGATAGGCGTGTTGCTGCTTCAGGTATTGGTTTTTACCAGGAACAACCGGATGAAACGTGAAACAGAGCTGGTGATCTTTGACGTTCCGAACGCTTCCGCGATTGGTTTGATCAGCTGGGGAAATAATTTTCTGATGGCTGATTCGTTGCTGGCGGCAAAGCCGGGCGACCTTGAATTTCACGTGCACCCATTTTTTGAGCGGCATGGCATCTACACCCGGCAACTTGACCTGTTCGGCGCCGAAATGCCGCCGCCATGGTACAGGGAAAACCGGATTCAGTCAGGCGGCAAAATAATTTTCATTGCTGGTAATGGACATTTAAAACTTCCGGGCCATTCGTGTGATATATTGCTGTTAAAGAATAATTGCAGTTTCCCGCTTGACAGCCTGACGCACCGGTTGAAGCCTTCCCTTGTAGTTGCGGATGGTTCAGATTCTTACAGGAAAACAGCGAAATGGAAAAAGATATGTGCTGCGGCGGGAATCGCGTTTTACGATGTAAAAGAAAAAGGCGCATTGGTGATCAAAGCCGCCAATTAATACCGGGCAAAAAAAATAACTGTTCAAGTATCTTTGTAATAAATGGCTGCCCTGAAAGACCGGATGAAACTTGTCCGCGCCGACATTACGAAAATGGAGGTCGACGCGATCGTAAATGCGGCGAACACTTCCCTGCTTGGCGGGGGCGGCGTTGATGGAGCGATTCACCGTGCGGCTGGACCGGAGCTGCTTGAGGCATGCAAAAAGCTGAACGGATGTAATACCGGAAGTGCCAAGTTCACGGAAGGTTACCGCCTTCCCGCAAAGTTCGTAATTCATGCGGTCGGTCCGATCTGGAGCGGGGGGAATACGGGGGAAGTGGATTTGCTTACTGCCTGTTATCGAAACAGTCTTTTATTTGCGCCGAAGCTTAGCCTTCGCACGATCGCATTTCCCTGCATCAGCACCGGCGCCTACCATTTTCCACCTGAACATGGGGCAAACATCGCAACCAGCGCTGTGGCGGAATTTTTATCCGGAAATAAATTGCCGGAGGTCGTGTGGTTCGTTGTATTCAATGAAGAAGACAAGAAGATTTATGAGCATTTGCTTTCACTTCTTCCCAAAGAATAACGCCTGCAATTCAGCGCATAAAAAAAGCCGCCTTTTGGACAGCCTTCTTTTCAAAAATCACCTGCTGCTAAAACCGCTCCAGCTGTGAGAAGAAAAAATCACCTTCGATGTTTGCATTTTCATCGCTGTCAGATCCATGGATGGCATTAGCGGCGATTGATTTTGCGTAAAGATTCCGAATCGTGCCGGGTTCCGCTTTTGACGGATCCGTAGCGCCGATCAGTTTCCGGAATGCCGCCACGGCATCATCCATTTCGAGGATCGCTGCCACAATCGGTCCTGACGACATGTATTCCACCAGCTCTCCGTAAAAAGGGCGTTCTTTATGGATCCCATAGAATTTCCCTGCCATTTCGTGGCTGAGGCGCGTATATTTCATTGCGATGATGCGAAAACCTGCTTCATTGATCTTCGCAAGGATTGGTCCGGTAAAATTATTACCAACCGCATCCGGCTTGATCATGGTAAATGTTCTGTTGCCTGCCATTTGTTCCTGCTGATTTATCGAAGTAAAATCGGGGGCAAAAGTAACGAAAGAATCGATATTCCCGCCCGGACATCCTTTCAGCGGAAATAAATGCAAAACATTTTCTTTAAATAAAACCGTATCGTTTTGAGAGAAAGCAGGCGCGCACTGTTTTGTGTAACTTTGCGGCACATACGACTTTGTTCAAGATTTAATAAAAAGATTTTACATTGACATAGGTGAAAATGCCTGATTCAAAGTTGTATGAGTTACGTCGTACAAAGTAATTCCCCGTGAAAGCCAAACCAACCAGTTCCTTACGCAAGTTTCTTTCCATTCCCCGCAAACTAGTGATCGTCACCCACTGGTCGCCTGACGGCGATGCGATCGGATCTTCCCTGGGACTTGGAAATTTTTTAAAAAATGCCGGGCATGCGGTGAAGGTCATCGTACCTAATGATTACCCTTCTTTCCTGTATTGGATGCGTGGTCATAGCCAGGTAATTAATGCAGATGCAGAACCTGCGAAAGCCAGCCGGTTCCTTTCAAAAGCAGAGCTTATTTTCTGTCTTGACTTTAATGATTTGAAAAGGCTGAACGAGCTGGGCGATGTCATTGCCGCGCTGGATATTCCGAAGGTCATGATCGATCATCATCCGGAGCCAACTGCTTTTGCAGCATATGCCAAGCATGTGGTTAAAGTCAGTTCAACGGCCGAACTGGTGTATGAATTTATTCGCGAATTAAAAGGTGAAAAGAGGATTGACCGGCATATTGCAGATTGTCTTTATACCGGTATCATGACTGACACGGGTGGTTTCCGTTTTCCCGCTACCTCCGGCCGAACGCACCGGATTGTCGCTAACCTGATTGATGCCGGTGCGAAAAACGCTGACGTATATAGCCGGGTGTACGAAGATAATTCGGAGAACAGGTTGCGGTTGCTTGGATATGCGCTCCAGGAAAAGCTGGTCGTCCTGCCAGAATTCCGGACTGCTTATTTTACGCTCAACCAATCAGAGCACGCCCGGTTTAATTACCGCAAAGGAGACACTGAAGGACTGGTTAATTATGCGCTGACGATCCGTGGGATTGTATTCGCCGCATTCATTTCTGAAAGGGAAGGACAAGTCAAGTGTTCGTTCCGTTCAAAGGGAAAATTTGACGTCAATGAATTTGCGCGGGCGCATTTTAAAGGCGGCGGCCATCGCAATGCAGCCGGCGGACAATCGGATGGCTCAATTGAAAATGTTGTTAAAAAATTCAAAGACCTGCTTCCGCAGTATAAGGACAAATTGAATAAAGTTTGAAATTAGTCAGTAGTCTGTAGTCAGTAGTCAGTAGTCATTTGTCAATAGTCATTGGTCAATTGTCGTAGTCGATCGTAACGTATCAGTTATTTGCGACCCCCTAATGCCTAATTTTTTTCCTTTTATGAGATTTTTAAACTTTATACTGATTTCCGTCTTCTTCTTCTCTTGTGCGGAAGAAAAAAAACCGCCGAAAAAAAAGTTGACAAAAGCGGAGGTGGAATATCTCTCTAAGGAAATGAATGCGTGGGATAAGATCAAAGAAAAAGATGAGATCAACCAGTATATCAAAGCGCATGGATATACAATGACCGAAACAGCTTCCGGCCTGCGTTACATGACGATCAAAAAAGCGGACGGACCGAAGCCACAGCCGGGCAAGGTGGTGAAAGTGAATTACAAAATATACCTGCTGGATGGAACCGTACTTTATACTTCCGGTAAAGAAGGCGCTGAATTCGTCGTTGAAAAAGATTATGTCGA
>DATDOQ010000481.1:0-4972 GCA_035293205.1 Bacteroidia bacterium | reverse complement strand
GTAATGAAAAAATACAATGCGCTTGATTTTTCAAAATTAGCTGCCTGGGACTTAATGCAGCATTATCAGGATTTTGAGCAAACGCTTCTTAAAAAGTGGAAAGCGCCTTTAGTGAATGACTTTTTTACCATGATCTTTTACGGCTCAATGCAAAAGCTCGCGGTAAAATACAAATTGGATGAGGCGGGCACGCTTCATAATGACCTGCTTTGCGGCGCGCGCGATATTGTGAGCACGGAGCCGATTCACCGCTGCTATCGAATGGCGCAATTGATTAACGCCGATTTGCGTCTCAGGCAATTATTCATGGAGCAGGATGAGCTTTTTATTGTTCGTGAAATTCGTTCCGGCAAATTTCCTGAATTGCATGACCAGTTTAACGAATACATAAATGATTGGGGTGACAGAACAGTTGGTGAGTTAAAGCTTGAAACAATTACATACAGGCAGGAACCGGCCCTTCTTGTCCGCGTTTTGAAAGGATTCATCGGCCAGCAACAGCAGCATAAAGACCACGATCTGAAAATTCGCAAAGAAGCGGAAAATATCGTTTCGGAAAAATTGCGTAAAAAACCGATCCGGAAATGGATATTCAGCTATTTCCTTCGCAAATCGCGGGATCTGGTGACCAACAGGGAGAATTTACGTTTTGCAAGAACCCGTGGTTTCGGCCTGGTGCGCCGCATCTTTATCGCCATCGGTGAAAATTTTTACAGCGAAGGGCTGTTGAGTCATCCACGCGATATTTTCATGCTGAAAAAAGAGGAGATTTTCGATTTTATCCAGGGAACCAGCGACACCCCGAACCTACGCGCGCTTGTTACACTTCGAAAAAAAGAATACGCCGTGTTTGAAAATAAAATGACTTCCGAAAGAATTGCGACGCATGGGATTGTTTATGCAGGCAATGATTTTTCCCTGCAGAGCAATGAGCTTTCATTTCCGGCGAATGGAAAAGCAACTTTAAAAGGCATCGGTTGTTGTCCGGGAAAAATAAGGGCGAGGGTGCGGATCGTGCATGATCCTTATTCCCTGAATTCGCTTCAGGGAGATATTCTCGTTACGGCAAGCACGGATCCGGGCTGGATCACATTGTTTCCTTCGGCTTCCGCTATCCTTGTTGAACGTGGCAGCCTGCTCAGTCATTCGGCCATTGTTTCCCGCGAACTGGGCAAACCCTGCATCGTTGGTATAACCGGCTTGCTGCAAAAACTTCAAACGGGCGATCTCGTCGAAATGGACGGAAGCACAGGAGAAATCTTAATCATAGAAAATGAATGCGCTGACTGAACGTGTTGAATTTGATATGATCCGTTACGCCAATTGCTGGGAAGACGCGGATCTGCTTGTGGATGCATTGCGCATTGGCGGTGAGGATCGCGTTCTTTCCATTGCCTCAGCAGGAGATAATAGTTTTGCTTTGCTTGCATCCGGACCACAATTGCTGGTAGCGGTTGACGTAAGCGAGGTGCAGCTATTCTTATGTGAATTAAAAAAAGCGGCCTTTTCACTTCCTGACCATGAAAGTTTTCTTGCCTTCCTCGGTTTTTCCGGGGGCATGGATCGCATAGAAACTTATAAATCAATCAGGCATCTTTTATCCGCGCGCGCAAGGCACTATTGGGATCATCATACCGGAATAATTGCAAAAGGGGTTATCAGCCAGGGTAAATTAGAATTATATTTTACGTATTTCAGAAAATATTTTCTTCCATATATCCATAAAAACAGACAGACGGAAAAGCTGTTTACCGAAAAATCTTCTGCGGAACAACTGTTTTTTTATGAGAAAACATGGAATACCTGGCGGTGGAAGCTTTTTTTTAAAATATTTTTCAGCCGTTACGTGTTGGGTAAGTATGGCCGCGATCCGGAATTCATGAAAGAGGTGCGGGTGAAAGTCTCCGAGCACATTTACAAAAAAGCGGAAAAACATTTGAAAAGCAACCTGGCACAAAGCAACTTCTACCTGCGCCGTATCCTTACCGGAGAATTTGCTCCCCGGCTGCCTTTTTACGCCCGGAAGGAAAATTTCCATGCAATTCGTGAAAACCTTACCCGTATTGTATTCGTTCATGGTTATGCTGAAGATGCTATTAAGAAACACAAGCGCTTTACTGCCTTTAACTTATCCAATATTTTCGAATATCTTTCCGAAACGCAGGCGCGCGCTGTATCGGAAGATCTTGTTTCCGGTGCCGAAAAAGGCGCGCGATTCGCTTACTGGAATCTTATGGTGCCACGAAACCTGTCCTCGCTCCTGCCCGGTCAGCTGGAGAAGGAAGACGCATTATCCCGGGAACTCAGCGAACGCGATTTGGGATTCTTTTATCTTGGATTTAATCTCGACAGTAAAAAATGAACGAAGAGCTTATTAATCTCCTGATCATTGGAGGATGTTTCCTCCTGCTTTTTGCAGTAGGCGAATTTCTGTTTCACGTCGTGAAAATAAAAGGAGAATACACCCGGAAGTTCATTCATATTGTTACCGGCTTCCTGACTTTATTGTTCCCGCTCTTTTTTTCAAGTCACTGGTATGTCCTCATTCTTTGCGCCGCCTTTGCGATCATACTTCAGGTGAGCCTGAAAATTGATTTCCTTTTAAGATCCATTAATACAATTGACCGGAAATCGTTCGGAAGTGTCTCGTATCCTGCCGCGGTATATGGGGCTTTCCTTTTTGCGCGTTATTCAACCGGTTCATTTGAAGATGCATTTTATTACATTCCTGTTCTCACGCTTGCCGTTTGTGATCCGGTTGCGGCAATCGTCGGTCGTAATTTTCCATGGAAACCTTATAGAGCAGCAAGGAGTTCAAAAACATGGGCCGGTACTTTAGTTTTTTTTATTTCTGCCGCAGTGCTCGGATTTTTTCTGTTAACCTTCCTCACGGATACCACCCCGATGAATTGTGTGATTATTGCATTGTCGCTTGCCTTTGTAACTGCTGCGGCGGAAGCCATGAGCCGTTACGGCCTTGATAATTTATTTGTTCCTGCAGCAGCTATATTGGTTTTATATTTCTTCGCTAATTACACGCCGTTTTACCAGAGCCTTATTCAATGAATGCGCCCGGCGAAATCCAAATGTTTACTCCTTCGGAAGAACATCCTTACTTCCGTGATATTGTTGGAAAACTGTACCCGGAAGATCTTTTTGCGGCGCAGGCCGCATCCGACAAAATCAATTTTACGCATGCAGCAGCAGGGTTATGCGTGCTTAAAAATGGCTTACCGGCAGGACGATTGATCATTTATACCGGTCATGGTATCGGGCACAAAGACAAACCTGCAGCATTTATCGGCAATTACGAATGCATCAATGATGACGCGGCTTCGCGCGAAATGCTCGATGCCGCAGAAAAGTTCGCGCGGCTTGAAGGTTACGGCCTATTGATAGGGCCGGTGAACGGCACAACCTGGGATACCTATCGCTTTTGCACAAGTTCCAATCAAAGCCGTTTTTTTTCGGAAATGATTCACCCCGGATACTACACGGGCCAGTGGGAAAAAGCCGGGTACGCGGTTATCGCTGACTACTTTTCGATGATGGATCAGACACTTATCTCAGACACAGAAAATACGCTTCGAACGGAAAATACATTTTCTCAAAACGGAATATGGTTCCGGACGCTTGATCCTGCTGATTATGAGCAAGAGCTTGAACGCATTTATGATTTATGCGCCAAAGCTTTCCGGAATAATTTTTTATTTACGCCAATTTCCCGTGAAGCGTTTAAAGTGAAATACCGCGCCGTCCAAAAATACATTGAGCCTCAAATGATTTTTCTGGCGGAAAACTCCGGAAAAGAAATTGTGGGACTTGCTTTCAATTTTCCTGATCATGCTGTTACTGATAAAAAGAGGATGGTGCTTAAAACGCTCGCGCGCGATCCCGCGCCTGATTTCCGCGGCCTTGGCGATGTGCTCGCGAACATGTCACACCGTTATGGCAACGAACACGGCTACGCCTCTATCATTCATGCCCTGATGTATTCCGATAATGCATCCCGGAGATTATCAAAAAAATACCATGGTGAAATCTTTAAATCTTATGCGCTTTATGCAAAAGAATTATAAATCATACACAGCTTGACGGGACAAAACACACAACGCGCCAATGTCGCCGATCTTTTTTTTCGCTCCGCAAAACTATTCCCTGATAAACACTGCATTATCGGGAAAGCCGGCGAGGTAATAACATTCGGTGAGCTGGCTGCAGCCGTGCATGAGACTGCTGGTTATTATCGCTCGAAAGGAATTGGCCCCGGCGATCGTGTGCTCATTTTTATTCCGATGGGGATCCCGCTTTACCGTTGTATACTTGCTTTGTTCCATATTGGCGCCGTCGCGGTTTTTACGGATGGCTGGGTTAATAAAAAACGCCTGGAGGCTAGCTGCCACCTCGTAGGTTGTAAAGCTTTTATTGCGCCCCGGAAAATACGCATGCTGGCTTTACTGTCGCAAGAATTGCGAAAAATTCCCATCTGGCTCAGCGAAAATTATATAGTTCCTTCCAAAAAGGCAGAAGGCCATTTTACGAAACCGGGCGATAGCGCTTTAATTACTTTTACAACAGGCTCAACGGGTGTCCCAAAAGCTGCGAATCGCACGCACGGCGGACTCGAAGCGCAATTTAGCGCGCTGGTAGATAAGATCAGGCAAGACGAAACAGATATTGATATGCCCCTGCTTCCAATAGTTTTATTGCTGAACCTCGGAACCGGGGTTACTTCTGTAATTGCAGATTTTAATTCCCGCCGACCGGCAGACATTCAGCCTGAAATAATTTGGAATCAAATAAAGCAGTACCGGGTTAATCGTTTAACAGCTTCCCCTTTTGTTGTGGAGCAGCTTGCTGAGGCCAACATCGCCGGCAAGACTTCGCTCCGCATTTTCACGGGTGGAGCGCCGGTATTTCCTGCACAGGCTAAAAAAATGCTGAAAGGATTGCCCGGCTCTTCAATTGACAT
>DATDOQ010000480.1:0-2852 GCA_035293205.1 Bacteroidia bacterium | reverse complement strand
TCGACATTTCCGATACCGCCGGTTTGCGCAAGCCGGTAAACTACCTTGCCGGTGGCAAACCTCCGACGCAGGTAATAACTAAAGTGGATACATCCCAAACGGCTGTCATCAAACCCGCCCCTGCGCCTGTTGCAAAATCAGACACGGTAACAACCGCCACAATCCATCCAAAGCCACCGCTTTTTGCAAGTGTGGATTCTTCAAAAACACCGGTCAGGCCGCCTCCGCGTGATTCACTGCTATTGGTAAAGCCGCCAGCGGATCCGGTCGTAACCTACCGGGTGCAGATCATTACTTCAGACAAGCCGCTGCCACAAGGTTCTCCGCAATTCAAGGGCATCAGCGATATCTGGCATTACGAGCAAAAAGGCATTTATAAATATACGTCAGGCGAATATCGTTCGCGACAGGAAGCTGCTGCCCGCCAGGCGGAATTAATCAGGCTTGGATTCACAGGGGCGTTTGTAGTCATGTTTGATAAAAACGGCAACCGGCTTACTACCGAGCAGGTGAAAAATTTACAATAGTCAAATTATTACCTTTGTTCTCCTATCCGAATCCTTTGCATTTGTGAAATACTCCAAAGAAATCCGTACCGGCGTCGTTGTTATTGTTGCTGTCCTGCTTTTTATTTATGGCTTCAATTTTCTGAAAGGGAAAGACATTTTCGCCACCAGTTTTGATCTTTATGCCGTCTATGATCATGTGGATGGATTGACCGCAAACAATACGGTTCAGATTAACGGGTTTAAGGTGGGTACGGTACGTGACGTGCAGATGGATCCTGTCACCAATAAAATTGTTGTACATTTTATCATCACAGATGAGGACGCGATCATCACCAAAAACTCTTCCGCGGAAATTTTCAGCGACGGACTGCTCGGTTATAAAGCGATCCGCCTGTATATACTTCCGAATCGTCCGCCTACAATAGATGGGGACACACTTTTTGGAACCAATGAAACGGGGCTGAAAGACCAGGTGAGTGAAATGGTTCTTCCGTTAAAAAGAAAGCTGGAAAGCCTTGTTTCTTCAGTCGATTCTGTGGTTACTGTGTTTAACACCTTGCTGGGCGATTCTGCCCAAACCGATATTGCGGAAAGTTTCTCAACCATTCGCACCGCGCTTGGAAATTTGCAGCGTACTACTTACCGGCTGGATACGCTGATTGCTTCAGAAAGCGCGAAGTTTTCAGATATCATGACAAAGATCCAACTGATCACCACGAATCTCGCTGCCAATAATGATGCATTAACGAGGGCTATGAATAATATCGCCAACATAACAGATACGCTCGCACAATCAAACCTGAAAACAACCATCGACAATACGAACAAAACCATGATCGAAGTAGCTGCTGTGATGGCTAAAATCAACAGCGGGCAGGGTTCTCTCGGGTTACTTGTAAATGATCCGAAACTTTACCAGGATCTGACAAGAACAAATTTGGATCTGGATACGCTGATCCGTGATATTAAAGCCCACCCCAAAAGATATTTTTCGGTCTTCGGAAGGAAGAATTAGCCCGTTGCGGTATTAATGGCAGGTTTTCGAATATGTCTTACATCGACAATATACTTTTTGCTATTCTTACGATTGCCGGCATTAGTCTGTTCGTGTTTAATTTCCGTAAGCTGCGCAGGAATATTTTGCTGGGAAGAGATACGGATCGTACGGACCGTAGGCCTGCACGCTGGCGCACCATGGTCCGTGTTGCGCTTGGCCAGTCAAAAATGGTTACAAAACCGCTGCCCGGCATTCTTCATATTTTTGTTTACATCGGGTTCGTCATTATAAATATCGAGGTGATCGAGATCATCATCGATGGCATTTCCGGAACACACCGCATTCTTTCCTTTCTCGGTCCACTCTATTCTTTTCTGATCGCATCTTTCGAAATTTTAGCGGTCCTCGTCTTTTTCGGTTGTTTTGTTTTTTTCACGCGCCGGAATATCGTGCATGTCAAACGGCTTGTGATGAAAGAACTGGATGGCTGGCCACGAACCGATGCGAATGCCATTCTGCTCACCGAAATGTTCCTGATGGCGGCTTTCATCACCATGAATGCGGCTGATTTCCGGTTGTCGGTTTTAGGTATCGGTCATTATGCGGAGGCGGGGATTTCTCCGGCAGCGTTTCCAGTGAGCGGTTGGATGGCCGGCTTATTTACGGAATCATCCTCCACTTCGCTCATCTACCTCGAAAGGATTTGCTGGTGGGCGCACATTGCCGGAATTTTTGCTTTCCTGAATTATCTGCCTTATTCAAAACACTTGCACATTCTTTTTTCTTTCCCGAATACTTTTTATTCCAACCTCTGGCCGAAAGGACGTTTCACCAACGCGGAAAATGTAACGACAGAAGTGAAGGCTATGCTTGATCCTTCTTTTACACCTCCTCCCCCGCCGGAAACACCGCAGCGCTTCGGGGCAAAAGATGTGCAGGATCTTACATGGAAACAATTATTGGACGCCTATTCCTGCACCGAGTGCGGACGTTGTACCGCGGCCTGCCCGGCGAATATCACCGGTAAAAAACTTTCCCCGCGAAAGATCATGATGGATACGCGCGACCGGCTCGAAGAAGTGGGAAAGATTATTGATAAAAAAGGAAAGTATGAAGAAGATGGCAAGTCGCTCTTAAATGATTACATCAAGCCGGAAGAGTTGTGGGCTTGCACAACCTGCAATGCCTGTGTGGAGGAATGTCCCGTAAACATCGACCCGCTTTCCATCATCATGGATTTGCGGCGTTACCTCGTCATGGAACAGTCGGCCGCCCCGGCGGAGCTGAACATGATGATGACAAATGTGGAGAACAACGCCGCGCCCTGGCAGTTTTCTCCCATGGAC
>DATDOQ010000479.1:0-3374 GCA_035293205.1 Bacteroidia bacterium | reverse complement strand
GTATTCTCAGTTGGTTCGGTGCACCAGGGAACGATCATCAGCGCGAACGACAAAGGCGCGGTTGTGCAGCTTCCTTACGGTGTAGAAGCTTTCTGTCCGAACAAGCATTTGCTGAAGGCAGATGGCGCGCACGCGAAAACGGAAGAATCGCTCGACTTCAAAGTGCTCGAGTTTAATAAAGACTCCAAGAAGATCATCGTTTCCCACCGCAATACGGTTGACTCCATCGCTATCGAGGAGAAAGAACCCCGCGGTGGCGGAAAGAAAGAAACCGCAAAAGGCGGAGAGGAAACCAAGAAGGCTGTCAAGAAAGTGAAAGACAATCTTGAAAAGACCACGCTTGGCGACGTTTCAGCGCTTGCCAATCTTAAATCGCGGCTCGAAGACAAAGAATCGAAAAACGATTGATCTGAAAATACCCCACTCAGCATAACAGCCGGGTGGTATTACTAAAAACTACGCCATGGTTTTTAGTTGATCACCTCAACTTAATTGTTGGGGTGATTTTTTTTGCAAAATGGTGTGTGGCGGGAATGGGGCTAAAGCCCGGTTAGAGGAAGTTTTTTCGGAACCCCGTTCCGTCCCAGCCGGGAGGCTAATAAATGAAGCCTTAAATGCAACCTGTCGGGGAGCTTGGTTTTGATTCGCTACTCCTCAGCTTCAGAGCGGGATAAACGGCAGAGCAAGATCTTTCAGAGGCTTTAGCCCTAAAATGCGCAAAAGTCGAAATTCGGAAACTTTGATATGCTTCAGGCATTTTATTAAAATCGGTGATGGCGAGGTAGTCAGGAATAGAATTCAAAGCAGTTAAATTTTATTTTGAAAATTGCACTGTCCTTAAAGTATAGGCTTGAGTTCCGTTTTCACGTCCTTTTTTAGCTCAGGTTAATTCCGCAAACAGTTAGTAGCTGATTTTTGTCACCGGCTTGCATTGATACCGTCCCTACAGGACTTGAAAAGTGTGATTATGTTTTTTTACCGATATGTCGTTCCTAACGGAACTGATTTGCATTTCATTTTATGTTCCGATATCCAAGTGGCTGTTGCGTTACGACAAGGTAAAAATAACGTGTTCCGTAACTTATTAAACAAAGTTCCGGCTCCGTTAGGAGCCAGATATCGGTAAAAATAACTTGACCACATAATAAAGTGCCGTAGGCACGACATAATTCGCGCTGCTATTAAATTACGACTCCAGCCATTTTCAGTTTCAAATTGTGCTACATATGTCCCTAAACTACAGAAACAATCCTAATAAGACAGTTGATAAAAGTTGTATTATTTATTTTAAAAATATATTATAAATAATTCCGTATTAACCGCTTACAAACATTTGTATCCGTTTGTAAATGAATAAAAGTTTTGAAATATTTGTCTATTTCATAATTAATTTATATTTGACACGAATTCATTAACCTCAACCCCTGATGGACGATCGTTATTGCCTCGATTGCGAGGATGCTTTGAATGGGCGGGCCGATAAGAAATTCTGTTCCGATCAGTGCAGGAACAGCTACAATAACCGCATCAACAGCGACAACAATAATTTTATGCGGAACGTGAATAACATTCTGCGCAGGAACCGGCGCATCCTTGCTGATTTCACGCCAAACGGAAAATCCACCATGCCGCGGGATAAAGTTTCCGAACAGGGATTTCAGTTTCAATATTACACCCACACGTATACAACCCGCAAGGGAACCATCTATTATTTTTGTTACGAATATGGTTACCTGTTTCATGGCAATGATTTCATGACCATTGTCCACCGCAAGCGTACCGAAACGCTGGAGCGTGATTAAAGCAGGTTTAGCTGTATGATTCCACCGAATCCCGCCTATTAACTTTTCTTCGTTAAAAAAATCGACGAAAGTATAGTGAGATGCCAGGATTACTTCGTTTCTTTATACAGGGCATCTCTAAAAACCTGCCATCTGCTTCGTTGGCTGCGCCACTCAAAATCCTCATTTACGTCGGGTAAACTCCGGTTTTTCGCGGCTTGCCGCCTCGCATATGACAGATTTTTAGAGCGCCCTGTAAGTCACAAAAAGATAGCTTTAGAGATTCCCTATAATTGATTTAATCGCGGCCCCCAAGATGCTGAAAACCCCATTCCTTACCCTGACGGGTATTTTTATTTTATTTATCGGAACCTCCTGCCGTTCGCAGGAAGCCGCCCCTGTACATCCCGATGTAGTCCGCGTGAGCCCGCTGAACGATACGGTAATGCGGTATCTCGTACAAACAAACCAGATCTACGATTTTGGGCTGGATACGCTGCCACAGATCAGGTTCTGGCGGCGGATCATGCATATGCCGCCGGATTCCGCGCTAGTGAGTCTTGCCTCCAACCGGCTTGTCTTCTGCAGCGTAGCGGTAGCCGATTGGGAAAAGTTAGGCGATGCGGGTCAGACCTGTTTCCGCGACAGTTGCCGCGAGGTGGCCGGGGCTGATTCACTGGCTTCGGTGCTGTTCACAAAAGGGAAAAATGATTTTTACGACGCAGCAGGCGTCATTCCGCAAATTGACAAAGCCATTCCGATTTTCGTCCGTGAAGGCGTGGATCCATTTTATGCGCAGGCCATCCTTTTGATCGAAAGTCCGGGAAAAATGCTGCGGTCAAAGGTGGGCGCTATGGGTCCGTTCCAATTGATGAAAGGTGTTGCAGTAAAGCTCGGATTGAAAGTGAACAGGCATGTGGATGAAAGAAAAGATTTTGATAAATCGGCATGGGCAGCCTCAAAGCTTATCCGCACGATCTGCATTCCGTACACGAATAGCATGCTCGACAAGCGCGGCATTTGTTATGATCCTAATGATCTCTGGTACCGTTTGCTGGTGCTGCACGTTTATCACGCTGGCGCCGGTAATGTCGAAAAAGCGTTCCAGGTCATGCAGCCAACCGAAGGCGGAATAGGGCTGATCACAACTTTATGGCAGACCAGCGCGGGCTCTTTTGGCAAAGCATCCCAGGCGTATTCGCAGCTGGCCATTTCAGCGCTGATCGAGCTGGATCTTGTAACAGGCCGGACGAAATCAGAAGAAACTGAAATTGAACTCGCGGACCGGCAAAATGAAGCTGAAAAAGAGGTTGAAAAACAAAATTAACCGGCTGGTTTCCGGCATAAAATCAGGTTTGGAAACCCAACCTTACGGCATTGATATACGTGTATTAACCGGTGATAATTAGTTGTCCCCCGTTCTTTTTAATTCAGGCAATTCAATATCTTTACCTGACCTATACCGCTCCTTCATGAAGCATATTTACAACCTGATTTCCGGACTGTTCCTCCTGCTTTCCATTTCAGCGAATGCGCAGCTGAAGATCAATGAATATTCCGCTGCCAACATTTCAACTTTATTGGATAACAACA
>DATDOQ010000478.1:0-4182 GCA_035293205.1 Bacteroidia bacterium | reverse complement strand
AGCTGGAGGATGCAGATACAAACCAGATTTTCAGGATCGGTAAAGACTCGCTCCTTGCAATCCGGCAGATCCGGAAATTTTACGCCGCCCGGAAAAATCTTCCTGCATGGAGCTTTAAAGGAAAAATGAACGCCGCAGCCGATTCACTCATGGAATTTATCCGTGACGCTGAAGATTATGGGCTTATTCCGGAAGATTACCATATCCGGGCGCTGGATACGCTGACAGAAACTATTTATAATCCTGCGGATGGAAGCTATAATGTTACGAAGCTGGCGAATGCCGACTTGCTGCTGACCAACGCTTTTTTCACGTTTGCCGTGCACGTCGCCGTCGGCCGGATGGAGAATGACAGCGCAAAAACACGTTCATGGCGGATAACAAAACTCGACACGGATGTAGTTGTACTTTTAAACAACTCGCTGGCAACTTTTGATTTTCGTGGGGCGCTCGAAGGGCTTGAACCTGCAAGGATGGAATACCACGCGGTAAAAGTTTACATGAATAATTATCGTTTGCAGCACACAGACAGCGTATGGGAACGTTTACCCGACAAGAAATCTGACAGCATCGGATTTTTTGAGATGGTGCGCAAGCGGCTGATCGGGTCCGGCGATATTGACACGGCTTCTAAAAAGCTAAATGATTCCATCGCGATGGTTGAAGGTTTGAAAAAATTCCAGAAACGATATTTCCTGGAGCCGGACGGTAAGCTTGGTCGCAATACGATCATGGCATTAAACATGACGCCAACCGACTGGATCCGGCAGCTGGCAATGAATATGGAACGCTGGCGCTGGGAGCCGCCAAAATTTGAGCGCAGGCACATGCTGGTCAACCTGCCCGCATTTAAAATGTCGGTGTGGGAAGATGACACGATCGTGATGGAATCGCGAATCGTCTGTGGTGCTGTGAAAACAGGAACCCCCGAACTCGACAGTAAGGTTTACCAGATCGTGCTTTACCCATACTGGAATGTGCCATACAGCATCGCGTGGAAGGAAATTCTCCCGCACGTGAAACGCGATACCGGTTATTTACGGAAGCATAAATATGAAGTGCTGGACCGTAACAATCAGCTGGTGGATCCCAAAACGGTGAGCTGGAAAAAATACGGCCGCACCAACCTGCCTTATAAATTCCGGCAGATGACAGGTAATGAGAACGCGCTCGGCATCATGAAATTTGAATTTCATAACCGCTGGAGCGTTTATATGCATGACACGAATGCAAAAAAATATTTCCGCTATGAAACGCGCGGATTCAGTCATGGCTGCATGCGGCTCGATAAATATATGGAGCTCGCTTACTTTCTTATCCGCGACGACAGTGTGAAGCTTCCAAAAGATACTTTTGACGTATGGACGAAAGCCGGCGACCAACGAAAGATCAACCTGCGTAAGCCTTTACCCATCCATGTGCGTTATTTCACCGCAGAAACCGACACCCTTGGAAACGTAAAGCTGCGGACGGATATTTACGAACGCGATAAGCATATGATAAAGGTGTTGTATAAGCACGTGGATCCGTCTTTGAATGCGCCTCCGATCGCCGCCGGCCCGGCCCATAACGAAATCCCTGTTAAGCCGGTCGCTGTAAAACCGAAAGCTCAGCTGGACTTCAAATGAAGAAATTCATTTTAATGACGTTGCAGATCATCTTGTTCGTTTACATTATTGTTTGTGTAATTCTATTTCTGTTCCAGGAAAAGCTGATTTTTTTCCCGCAGAAACTTGACAAGAGTTATCAATTCCGTTTTGATCAGAAGTTTGATGAAAAAAATATCCAAACAAATGACGGTACAACCTTAAACGGAATTTTATTTCACGCAGACAGCACAAAAGGACTTGTTTTCTACTTGCATGGTAATGCGGGTTCGCTCAGTTCGTGGGGCGAAGTAGCAAGGACCTATACAGATTTGAATTATGATGTTTATATGCCGGACTATCGTGGTTACGGAAAAAGCGGAGGCACGATCAGCAGCCAGGCAGAACTTTACAATGATTTACAAGTTGCGTACAACGAATTAAAAAAACAATATTCCGAAGACAAGATTGTGCTTTTAGGTTATTCGATTGGAACGGGCCCTGCGGCTAAAATTGCTTCCACAAATAAACCACGATTGCTGATTTTGCAAGCGCCTTATTATAGTTTGCCTGATCTGATGCGCCATATTTATCCAGTTATTCCAACTTTTTTATTAAAGTACAAATTCAAAACCCACGAATACCTGAAGTTATGCAAAATGCCAGTGGTTGTTTTTCATGGCAACGCGGATGAGGTTATTTATTACGGTTCGTCCTTAAAATTGAAAAAACACTTTAAAAAGCAGGACACTTTAATAACACTCGCTGGACAGCGGCATAATGGAATGACAGATAACCCCTCCTATAAATCTGAATTGCGTAAAATTTTGCTCAATCTGTAAAATAAATATCAACAAGCCCGAGTGTTGCTTTGCAAAAAAGGATTTAACTTTATTGATATGAAAATCACATTATTGCTTCTTCTATCAATGATGTCCGCTCAAATAGGTATTTCTCAATGTGGCGCTGATGCTGGAGCTGATATTTTTAGCTGTGCAAGTGACACTGATGCTTATTCCTTTCCAATAGGAGGAAATCCGACTGCTCAATCTGGCGCCGCGCCATTTATTTACGAATGGTCAATAGACCCGATTGTATGGATTCCAAATACTATTTTTGTCTTTTATGCTTCTGACATTTTAGATGATACAACTGCGGCTAACCCCAATGTCATTGATCGCGGTGTTGCAACAGTGATTCCATTTTTTTTGAAGGTAACTGATAATAACGGGTGTATCAGCTATGATACGTGCATCGTATCATTTTCGAATTTCATGCATACCCTCCAGGGGTGCTTCTATTGGCAAATAAATCACGGAGATTCCGTGTTTCTCAATCATGGTCAGAATGTATTCGGCGGGATCGGCCCGTTAACCTATTTATGGCAACCTTCTCATGGCTTAAGTGATACAACATTACCTGATGGCTTTTGGTCGAAACCAGATACTTCTATAAGTTATTTTGTTACCGTAACAGATTCAGTTGGATGTAAGGAAGTTGGAGCACCGCTTTATTGTATTGATGTTGCTCCCACGGGAATTGCAGGAAATGCTGAACATGAAAGCATAATTGTTTACCCAAATCCGGCCAATGACCAAATTACACTTAGCATTGATCCAGCCATATCAAAAAGTATTGAGCGAATTGAATTCTTTACAATTGATGGCAGGCTGGTGTTTTTGATGCACTACAGGTTTATGGATTCAATTGATGTTAGCGGTCTGCCTGCAGGCCTCTACTTAGGGCGAATTGTTAATCCAACTGCATCATATAATTTTAAGTTCATAAAGCAATGAGCCCGCGTTTCGGACAATTGAAATATTAGCACATATTGCTATTCTCCCCATTTTCCTATTCTCCCCATTTTCCTATTCTCCCCATTTCCCCATTTCCCCATAATCCCCATTATCCCATTCTCCCATTTTCCCATTCTCCCATTTTCCCATTCTCCCATTAACACATTAACCCATTAGCACATTAACACATTACCTCAGCTTTTCCAAAACTCCAGCTTATCGTACGGATATCTTTTCACATGAATCGCTTTCACCTCATCGAATAAAAGCGCGCGGAACTGATCAATGTTTGCTTTGTCGGTGGCGGAAATAAAAATGCAGGGATCGCTTAGCTTGCTCATCCAGCTTTTTTCAAGTTCTTCCAACGTCAGGTTTTGCCTTTCTTTGGGATGGAACGGATCCGGCTCGTGCGGAGATTCCCGGTAAGCGTCGATCTTATTAAAAACAAGAATGGTGCGTTTGTCGCCGGCGCCGATCTCCGTCAGCGTTTCATTCACCACGCGGAACTGGTCTTCAAAATTCGGGTGTGAAATGTCAACGACGTGAAGGAGAATATCTGCTTCGCGTGTTTCATCCAGGGTGGATTTGAACGATTCCACCAATTGGTGCGGAAGCTTGCGGATAAATCCCACGGTATCGGAAAGTAAAAAAGGCAGATTGCCAACCACGACTTTTCGCACGGTTGTGTCCAGCGTGGCAAATAATTTATTCTCGGCAAAAACTTTTGATTTGCTGATCAGGTTCAGGATGGTGGATTTGCCCACATTCGTATAACCGACGAGCGCCACACGCACCAGCTC
>DATDOQ010000477.1:0-2752 GCA_035293205.1 Bacteroidia bacterium | reverse complement strand
TTCCATTACTGATCCGGATAACAATTTCCTTGAAACGAATGACAGCAATAACTGGGCAGCCGTTCCGATCGCAATTACCATGCAGCACAACCCGCTGCCTGCAACGCCCATCAATCTTGTTGCCGCTTCCGGTCTTACCTATACTTTCAGCTTCAACAATACTGATGTCACTTCATGGACCTGGAATTTCGGTGATGGCGGAACGGATACACTAAATAATCCAGCTACGCACACGTATGCTGCACCGGGAACTTATACAGTAACCGTTATAATGACGAATCCATGCGGAAGCATTACCAGCACGCAGGTGATCATGATCACCGGGATGGAAGAACAAGGAAATTTTTCCGCCGTACTTTTGAAAGCGAATCCGAATCCTGCTGATGGAACGACAACAATTTCTTTCATGATGCCGGAAAGCGGCGCGATGCAGCTGGAAGTTTACAATCTTCTCGGCGAGCGGGTTGCTGTTCTTGACCAGGGTTCAAAAAGCCAGGGGTGGCATAATACAACTTTGGATTTTGACGCGCTGGGCCTTAGCAATGGCGCCTATTTTATCCGCCTTGTTACACCCGCTCATTACAGCGTGCTGCGTGTGATCAAAAATTAATAGGATCTGCAGGTGACTTCAGCCTTTTGTCTGCTTGTACACGGGAACCGTTGAGCATGGTTCTCCGTACATGATGCTTTTTACGACAGGCCGCAATTTGCGCGTTAATTCAATGTAAGCCGTTTTAGGAACCGGCTTGTCACCGCAACCTTTGATCACAACACGCGCATCCCTGTATGGAGTAACATCCAGCTTATCAATGATCGCGTCAAACAAAACAGTTTCCAGGGTTTCGAGCGATCCAAAAACAATTTTTTTCGCGAAGGGTTCGAGCGCTGAAGCCAAAAGCATCCACGTCCAGTCTGGAATAACGGCATCGGCGGAGCAGGTGAGGGCGACGTACGCGTCTTTGTATTGTGACCAGTCATGCGTTTTTATGTACTCACGGAAATCTTTTTCGCGAAGAATCATTTCCTGGAAAAGTTGGTCCTTGATATCAAGCACCTCACGTTTGCCCGGCAAGTAGAATTCACCCAGGTCGATTGTTATTAGCCCGCTTTGCGCAACTTTATTGATGATGTCGGTTTCCCCGGTCATGTTCCTGCCTTGAAAATTTTCTGCCTGGTGATTATTCCTTCGTGATCAATTTCCGCAATATAAATTCCGGCCGGAAGCGCAGCAGTTTCCAGCGAACAACTAATGCTGCCATTATGCTGCTTCTCGATCAGCAAACGTCCATCGAGCGAAAAAATGCGGATGCTTAATTCATCTCTAGTCCCTTCATCTACGCTAATGTTTAAATGATCATTGAACGGGTTCGGCCAAATTGTAACTCCAGTGGAAGGAATTTGGTCAAGAACGGTCAACGGAGCACATTGGACGTAAAAAGTGCGTTTCAATTCATATTGCGGCGTGGGACAGTTGAAGTAAATCCTGTATTGCCCGTTTTGTGTGTAGGAATACTGGCCGTTCGGGCTGCTGTAATTTATGCCCATTGGATCGATAACGCTGAAGCATGTGAGCGGCGGAGACCCGTTTCCGGTAGATGTGCACCAAAGACTGATGTAAAGTACATCACCATTCTCGAGGCAGAACGACGAGAATTCATCAGGCGATGTAACTACGCCGTTGATATTGTATTGAACGTGCAGCGTCCATCCTCCTGCAGTCAGGCCGAATGAATACAAAAACAGCAGTACGGAAAAAGTAAGTGTTTTTTTCATGGTCTAAGATGTTAGCACCTTAGTGAACGTAACTTTTAAACGAATATTGCCTTCCGGGTCTAATTAATTTTTCCTGTTACTACATAAATCCAAGCTCCAGCTGCGCCACTTCACTCATCATGTCTTTTTCCCAGGGCGGCTCGAAGGTGATTTCCACTTTTGACGATACCACGCCTTCCACCTCTTTCACTTTTCCTTCCACGTCAGCCGGAAGCGATTCGGCGGCCGGACAATTGGGTGAAGTTAAGGTCATGACAATTTTTACCTCGTTCGTTTCGCTCACATTGATCTCGTAAATAAGTCCCAGCTCCCAGATGTCAACTGGAATTTCCGGATCATAGCAGGTTTTGATCGCGTCAATGACCCGTTGCGCGAATTCAGTATTTTGAGCAATGATGATTGCAGGCATTTTCAGGCTTTATCTTTTATGCTTAGCGCGAGCGCGTCAAGCTTCATTTGTTTCACCATTGCCAGCAAACCGTTTGATCGTGTCGGGGAAAGGTGATCTTTCAACCCGATCTTATCAATGAACGTCAATGGCGCTTCCATAATTTCTTTTGGCGAATGACCGAAAAGAACCCGCACCATTAAGGCGACAAGTCCTTTTGTAATGATCGCATCGCTGTCGGCATAATAATAAACTTTTCCGTTTTTCAGCTCACTCTGCATCCATACGCGGCTCTGGCACCCTCTGATCAGTCGGTCGTCCGTCATGAATTTTTCGTTCAGCGGCGGCAACGATTTTCCCAGGTCAATGAGGTACTGGTATTTATCATCCCATCTTTCGAACATTTCAAATTCGTGAATGATTTCCTGTTCTTCTTCTTCAATGGTCATTTTACGACAGCATTTTCACCGCTTTCTGCAAAGCAGTGATGAGCGAATCAATTTCTTCTTTCGTGTTATAAACCGCAAATGAAACGCGCACGGTTCCCTGGATATTGTAACATTCCATCAGCGGCTGCGTGCAATGATGCCC
>DATDOQ010000476.1:0-2935 GCA_035293205.1 Bacteroidia bacterium | reverse complement strand
CAAATAATTCACCCTGGAAAGTGGCTGTAGTGGCGATCACACCGACCACGCCAGAACGGGTTTGTTCAGCGGCAGGTTTTACCGCAGGTTCCATTCCAACAAATGAAATTCCGGTATGATGTTCCCTGAGCTTTATCAGCGCTGCGGCGGATGCCGTATTGCAGGCGATAACGATCAGCTTGCAATTTTTTCGAAATAGAAACTGAACGACTTCTTCCGTGTAATGAAAAATCGTATCCATGGATTTTTCACCATAAGGCAGATGCGCGCTGTCGGCGAAATAAACCAGGTTCTCATGCGGCAACAATTCACGAACCGCACGCAGTATGCTCAGGCCACCGACACCCGAGTCAAAAATTCCGATTGGATTTCCGGTTTGCAAGCGAGTTTGGTGTTCCAGGCCCAATTAAAGGCCTTGGGTAATCTTTTATTTTGGCGGAATGGGAACTTTCAGCTCAACGCGCACCGCGTCGAAAATATCATCTTCAGGAGCTGCATAAAGGATAGTGCCTTTTGATTTGCTGCTGTCGATGACATATTTATATCCTTTTGCAAGCGCCACTTTTTTTACAGCCACAAGAATTTTATTGTAAACCGGCTCGAAAATTTTCAGGCGCTGCATTTCGAAGTCCTGCTGCGCCGCTTCAGAGAAAGTTTCAATATTATTTTGTTTTTGCATGATCTGAGCTTCTCTCACACGTTTAATAAGCGGGGTCATGCCACCCGGAATTTTTGAAAGTGAATCGTAATCCGACATATCTTTATTCAGGTCAAGCTGCATTTTCGCCATCTGATCAGCCAATGCATCATAAATTTTTACGGCGGAATCCCTGGCTTTCGCATAATCAGGCATGATCTGCAGCAAAGAGTCAAGGTTAATATGCGCGACTTTCGTCTGGGCTTGCGCAATTTTAGGCGTAACAGCGACCAACATCAGGGCAGCAACTGCAATTTTCATTAACTTTTTCATTTTGTCTTAATGGTTGTTTATTTGAAACTGACTGGACGAATCACTTTCCACCCGGGGCTTTTTTCCACCCAAGGATCTCGAGCACATCGTCACTTTTATCGTATTTGGCGCTTGTGTAGAGCATGGTCATGTCGCTTGCTTTATCAAAAACAATCGCAAACCCGCCTTTTTCCGCCATTTGTTTTACTGCATTATAAACCTGGTCCTGGATCGGCTTGACCAGCTCCTGGCGTTTTTTGAAAAGCTCGCCATCCACACCAAATTTCGATTTCTGGTATTCCTTCGCTTCTTTTTCCTTCTGTACGATCTCCGCTTCCCGTTTCTGGCGAAGCTCATCCGTTAGTAAAAGTTGTTCCTGCTGAAAGTTTTTATAAAGCTGGTCGATCTCGGCGTATTTGCCTTCCACTTCTTTCTGCCATTGCACAGAGAGATTGTTCAGCTGCTCCTGCGCCGATTGATAAGCGGGGCTCTGGCTCAGAATATAATCCGTATCCACAAAGCAGAATTTCTGCGCGCTGACAAAACCGGTGAGCGCGACGCATGCGATTATTGCTGCAAAAATTTTCCGTTTCATTTTTTCTTTTTTTTTCCGCGATCCCTCTGGTGGGAGGTAAATGGCGGCGCTAAAGTACAAATTGTAATTTTATAGTTCACCCAGGTTGAGACCAATGGTAAAATGAATCTGGCTCCGTTGCATTCCCGTCCACGTTGGAACATCGTCGAAACGCCATGCATAATCGAGGCCGAGCAATCCGAACATGGGAAGGAATACACGAACTCCGATGCCGGCCGATCTGTACACATCAAACGGGTTGAATTCTTTGAAAGAGCCCCAGGTATTTCCCGCTTCAACAAACGCGAGTCCATAAACGGTGGCGCTTGGGTTCAATGAAACAGGATAACGCAATTCCCAGGTGTATTTTGCAATGACCGGCTGACCTGTTCCCGTCGCGCCGGAAAGCGACTGATCGTCGTAACCGCGCAAAGCAATAATTTCGCGGCCATCCAGCGCATAACCGGTCAACCCGCTTCCGCCGAGATAAAATCTTTCAAAAGGCGCAGTGCCCAGGTCTTTGTTATAGCTCAGCAGGAAACCAAAGCCAACACGCGTGTTCAATACCAAATCTCCTGCAATGCGCGTGAACCAGGAAGAAGTGAATTTCCATTTGTAATATTCAACGAACTTGTATTTTTCCTGCGGAGTGAGTTCCGCATAATTCCGGTTGCTGAACAGGGAATAAGGAGGTGTAAATTGTCCGATCAGCTTGATGTCGGAGCCACTTCGCGGATAGATCGTCTGGTCAAGAGAATTCCGCTGCAACGTAAACCGTGTATTCAGGTTATGCGAGTAGCCGGAAGCAAATGCGAATACCGCGTAAAAATTATTCAGATTGTAATACTGGTAATTCAGCTCCATGTACATCGTAAAATAATCATCCGGCTTTTTAAGGCGCTTTCCAAAACCGATCGTGCCACCTGTGATAGCCACATCCTGGCGAAGCGGATTATCTTTTTTTAATCCGTTGGATTGAACGGAACGGTAAATAGTGAAAGAAAGCGAATTTGGTTTTTTACCTCCAAGCCATGGCTCAGTGAACGAAGCATTGTACGATTGAAAATAAAGTCCGTTGGATTGCGCGCGCACGCTGAGCTTCTGCCCATCGCCGGAAGGAAGCGGGCGCCAGGAAGTAGCATCCCAGAAATTTTTCGTGGAGAAATTATTAAAGGAAACTCCCAAAGTTCCCACGAGGCGGTTTCCGCCCCAGCCACCGGAAAGCTCCACCTGGTCGGATGGCCGTTCTACAACCACATATTCGATATCAACTGTTCCCGTATAAGGATCGGGTTTTGGATTGATCTCAATTTTTTCGGGATCAAAATACCCGAGTGAGGCGAGCTCGCGCTGGGAACGGATCACATCCGAGCGGCGGAAAAGATCACCGGGACGCGTACGGATCTCCCGCA
>DATDOQ010000475.1:0-4138 GCA_035293205.1 Bacteroidia bacterium | reverse complement strand
ACATTTGTTTTTTCAGAACCAGCACCACGAGCTTTTTAACACCATGCTCTGCAACATCCGCCGCAACCTGCGTTTCCGTTTTACCCTGACTTAATTGTTGCGCGACAAAAGACCGGTAAGCGACACCGTTCACCGTAAGATATTGGCCGATAAAATGTAATTCCGTGTCCGGCGCATCTTCGCGGGCCATCACCAGCAGCACACGCGCGGAATAATAATCGACCTCAGAAGTTTTGTACGCTTTTCCCAAAATAAAACCCTGGTCGTTTGCTGCGCCGGTGGATTCAGAATAAAAAACGGTCACATTTGTATCCGCGCTCAAGCCCGCGCCGGGCGTTGCGGGAATCGGTAAATTTTGCCTCTGCGTTGTTGCATAATTTTCCAGCGACGATTTTTTTGTTTGCATTTCCTGTTGCTTGCCGCTGATGCTTCCCGGTGATAATTCGTTCCTGAGAATCGTCATCGCCATTTTGAGGATGCGCAGCTCCTGAACGCTCAGCGTATCATTTGTGAGTGGTAGTAAAAATTCGCCGGTGACAGGAATGATGGTTCCATCCCCATTGATGATCCATTGGCTGCCGGTTGCGTCCGTTACCAGCGTCCCGCCCGGGGAAATTTCCACATGAACAGTGTCGCCATTCGAATTGATGATGACGAGATCGCCGTTTGCATTTACAAACATGCTATCGATTTCGCCGGGATAAAAATAGCTGGTGTCGTAATGGTATTGCGTCATTTGATATTGCGTCAGCCATTGCGTGATCCCGCTGGTGATCGCGCGCACCTCACCGGAATACATGACATGATCCGCGCCGATCTGGATTCCCGAAAATTCGCAGGCGAGCGTAACGCCGAGGGGCATTTCTATTTTTCCGATGCCCGAATACCAGCCACCCGAGTTCGCCAGACTCTGGAGTGAAACCACGGTCATTTCAAACTGGCCAACCTGCCAGATCATTTGAGGTGTTGCCTGCGTGAGCGGTTGAAAAAGCTGTTGCGCCGGCGGCGGTGAGCTCTGTCCGCAAATAATTTGCTGCGGTGTTGGTGTATGCCACGAAGCGGTATTGCTCCAGGGTCCCGGTGTGCCATCCGGAAAAATTCCCTGCACATGCGCTTCATAATTTGTATTCGGCTCCAGATCGGTTACACGAAGTGATGCATTGTTTGTAGCAAGGGAAAACCAATTGGCAGAAGGAGACGCGCGGCGGTATTCAATGCGGTATTGATCATAAGCGCCGAGACTATCCCAGTTGCAACGTGCCTGCCGGTGTGTGAGCGCCTGCGCGGAAAGCTGCAACACGGCAAGATTTCCGAGTAAAATGGTAGCGCTTCCCCAGGTAAAAGTGCAGATAGGGCTGTAGCCATTGTTGCGGAAAAGCTGGCGGTTATCAATTTCCATCGCGCGTACCCGCCAGACATATTCGCGGCCAATCACAAGCGGCGGTTCCGTTATTCCATAATTAAAAATTGTTTGTGATGTTACAAATGAGAAGATGGGAGCTGCAGATGCAACTACATTTCCGGGAACGACTGTGGCCGGAAAAACTTCCCATAATTCAAATGTATATTCGGTTCCCGCGGAGAATGACTGGCTGAAACAGGTCCACGAAAATGTCTGTTGCTGCACAGGTGGCGGCGAAAGCTCACTACCGCACGAAGGAAAATTCAGGAAAGGGGCGTCATTCAAAACCATCCACGCCTGTGTGCTGCCTTCGTTGCTTACCTGGATGTGTTGCGGATTTTGAAAATCATAAGCTGTGACCGAGATGGTGTAAAATCCTTCCGGCAAAACTTTTCCCTGGTCATACACCTGTCGTGAAATTCCCGTAAAGCTCATGTTGTTCCCGTTCAGTAAACCCGCGAGATCTGAGCCGCTAAGCATCAAAGGGATTCCAGGTTCCAAATTGATCGGTCCGTCATAATACCAGGATTGACTTGAAATATTGATCCCGTTTCCTTCGATTTTTATCTTCAGCTTCACGTCATAAAACGGAAGCGAAAAATCATTGAACAAAAGAAAAACCCGCAGGTTATCATTTCCAGCGCCTGCATAATCGGGGAGATAACCGGAAAAAGGAGGTTGCAAAGAAACGGACACCTGCACCGGGTAATTCTGACCGCGGGATTCCGTGACAAATAAAATTGCCAGCAGGAAAAAAAGCCGTTTGGAGTATTTTTTAAAATCCATACGCCAGGTTCACCGTAACGGTTAATTCACCGGTAGTATTTTCCGTGGCAAGCGCCGGAAGTTTTTGCACAAATACTGCATTACAGGAAGCCGAGGGCCGCCCGTATTTTTTTGATTTCATTTTAGGTGTAAATCCGCAGGAAGCGCGGTGGCTGAAAACCTGCGCCGCGAGATCGCCATTGGCAATGGAACGGTTATAAATGCTTCCCGCCGCCAAACGCCAGGATTCTTTCGAGCGGCTCAGCTGCATGCCCGGGCCAAAGAAAACCGTGCGGATTATGCCGGTTTCTGTAACGGTATAATTTCCAAGAGCCGAAACGGAAATATGTCTTGGCACAAGCTGGATTGTCCACGAGAGGTTTTCGCTCATAACGTGCATGCCGGGCTGCACAGAAGTGGACTGTTGCTGGCGGCTCACCTGGAAATTTGTCAAAACCGAAATAGAATGTTTTACATTTTTGCTGCCGAAAGAAATAACCGCGTTCCCGTTTGCCTGTTGGGCCACCTGGTAAAAGCTCAAGGTATCCGTCGGTGATGGCTGCCAGAATGGATCTGTCTGGGGACGGCGATTTGTATAGCTTGTAAAATTGGAATAAGCAGCCGTCAGCATCAGCCATTTCACAGGCGATGCCGAAACATTCACCGATCCCACCCAGCGGTGCGCCGTGCTTAATTTTGTCTGATCAAGATTATTCCGCTGGATTCCGGTGTTCAGTCCGACTGATAATTTTCCTTTGAGCAAACGGAAGGATGGCGCAAGCGTCCAGTTCTCGAGATCATTGGCGAAATAATAGGCGCCGAAGGTTTGATAATCCGGATCAACATGCTCATGTTTTACCGCAATGGAAAATAATTTTGTCGCGTAAGTCAGCGAACCTTTCCATGCTTTAAAGAATTGTGTAGTTGTTTTAGTCGGCAACAACCATTTTTCAATTCCGGAAAATTCAGTGGAGATGGCTTCTGCCTGCATGTTCCTTGTAAGTCCCGACCAGCCAAATTCTCCTTCGGCTGAAATTTTTTCCCATAAACGAATTTTTCCGGAAAGCCCGATTGCGCTATTTTGCTGAGGTGTGAGATCCGCATCAGCCGGCACAAATAAAAGCGATGCAATATCATCTTTTGCAGTCAACCAAGAAACCGCTAACGTTCGGCCATCCTTATCGAAGCCAAGCTTTAAAGCAGCGCCTGTTCGCCGGTAACTGATTCCTTCGTAACTATTATCAATTATATTCGGCTCAACGGCTTTTTTCAAACGGCCATACATCGCGCCGAAATAAAATCCATTGGGTGTAAGTTCAATTCCACCTCCTGCAAAAACATGTCCGTTTAAAGTATAAGGCGAAAAGCTCATTGACGTAATTCCAAAATGCCCTTGTATCCACTTGTATTTCGGATGCACGCTTTGCATATTGAAAGGTTGGGAATAAGTCCCCCGGTTATTTGTATAGGTGAAAGTGAACGGCAGGCTGACATCGAGCAGCGTGACATTCACGTTTCCACTCATGAACCAGGTCAGCGGATCGCGCCTTTCTTCCATGCCCTGCGCATCATAAAATATCGTGTTGAAATTCAATCCGCCCGAAATGGTCACCATGTCTTTCTTACCGATCTTTTCCAAATTCTGAGCAGAAAGTGTTGGCAGAAAAATAAGCGTAAGAAATCCAGGTAAAAGCTGAACGGGCAAAATCCCCGGGAGATTAAAAAGCCTGCCTTTCATTTATTGGGTAATTACAAAAGGCAATTGCGCGCTGTCATATTCAGCAATGACACGGATAAAATAATTTCCGGGAACCGGATTCGCAACATCTATTGTGCCGGTCCAGCTATCAGATTCATACACCTGCATGCGGGCACGCTCATTTCCCCAGGCATCTAAAACAAGAATAACAAAAGTTTGTTTTCCCTGCAGACCGGCATGAAAAGTAAAATTGCCATTGTTTGGGTTTGGAT
>DATDOQ010000474.1:0-3152 GCA_035293205.1 Bacteroidia bacterium | reverse complement strand
TTCACCCACCCTTTCCGTTTGCAGACGCAGGCTGCGCGTATCGAACCAGCGGAATTCATTTCCCCCGCGAAATACATTCACATCCTCGTAATCATAAATCAGCTCCTGGTCTTTGAGAAACTGCGGCTTCAATCCGGACACCGCATTATCCCATCTTCCATTCTGGAGAATAACGGGCGTGATCTCCGCGAAAGGATTCGTGATCTCGCCGGTGGAATAACGGATCGTGAAATCAACTTCCTGCTTAAAATTCCGGTCCGCAACGATGGTCGCCGCATGCACGCGCACCTGCAAATCCACTTTTTCTTCATAAACAAGAAATCGCCGCGTGATCACCACATCATCGCTATTGTTTCCGGCGTAAACTTTCAGGAGGTAATTTCCCGAACGGAGAAGTTTCACCTGCTGGTTTGGAAATGCTAGCGTGTAATGGGTGTAACGCTGGATCGGGTTGCGCGATAAACGATAATCCTGTACTGGGTTATCGGCAAATCCATCGAGGTATTCTGAAACAAGAATATTGCTTGGCTCCCATTTAGCTGAACAATGAATCAGCGTGTATGCATACGTTTTTACATCTCCATCTAAATCATCGAACGAAAGAATAAGCTGGTCTTCTGTTCCAGCTGAGCCGAGACGGATTATTGCTGGCGCCATTACGGCCGGATCCGGGCTTAACTGCACCGATTGGATGTTTTTTACATACACGCGGTCTTCGTACCGGAGCGTTTTATCGCCATAATAATCGGTGGTATCTGCAATGGCGGCGCTGGAAAAAAAAGCAAACAACCGTAAGCATTACAACGCTCAACCGGCCAGGCAATTTACAGGAAAGGAATAAGTAACAGCTCAAGGGTGAATTTGGGTTATAACGTTGTTCTTCAAAAATCATTCCTGAATTTTTTTTGCTCATGGAAGCGGTAAAAGTTCGCCGGTTGAATGGCGGGTGCATTGAATGCTGTTGGGAATTCCTTTGTAATAAACATGTCCGCTGCCGGCAATCTCGCAGATCAATACGTTAATCGGACAAACTGTGATTTTGCCTGTAGTACGCGTATAAACCCAGGTGTACGGATTCGCGCAATCGTCTGCAATGGTAAAACCGGTTCCGGTCGTGTAGATGACAACCTCATTGGCGGAACCATGCAAGGTAATATCACCCGCGCCATGCTGATGGGTGAGCACTTTACCGCCCGCAACTGTAAATTCAATATCTCCCGAACCCTGGATTTCGAGGTCGATCTCTGACACAGTGCACGGATTCTTATTGGTAATGTTGCCGGTTGAGCGGGTGATGATGTGCTGCAGCGTCATTGGTGGCGCATGCACATATACATTGACTGGTATATCGTAGCGCCGCGTAAAATTGCATTTGTTCTCATTCCGGATATTCAGCCAATCGCCATTTATTTCGGTTTTGATCAGGTCCACGATGTTTTCACCTGCTTCAACTTCCAGGAACGCCACTGAATCTTCTATAAAAATCAGGTTGACATTATCCTCTACAAAGACGCTGCGGAATGAACCGGGTTGCCTTTCTTCTTTGACGATGCTACCGGTCCTTTTGATGCAGTCGCAGCGGTTTTCTTTCCTGCACGTCACCAGCGCGGAAAGAATCATGGCCATTGCCAGGTATTTGATCACCCGTTTCATCAGAATTTCCATCCGGCGCCGATCTCCCAGTATTCGGCTTTTGCAAAATGAGTTTTTAATAAGACGGTAAATAATAGGTGATCTGTCGCAAGAAAACGAATTCCCCAGCGGTTGTAGACCGGTCCGTTTTCCTTGTAGCGGGAATAAAGGTAAACACCGATTTCTCCCGGCAGGGAAATGCGGCCAAGCACCAGCTCGTAACAGAATTTTATTCCCGGCTGTATGCTGCCGATCACGGATATGGGAACCGAATCATAAACCAACTTGTGACGGATCGCCTGGCTGTACATAAGGTCAATTCCTCCGCCGAAACGATGCTTGCGCGATGTCTGTTTCATAAAATAAGTCAGCACATTAAAAACGCCAAACCTGTTTCCGCCGGGTGGATCAATATCATTGGCGCCAACAATCGCCATCGCACTGATATTCCATTTTCCAGTGGCGAGGAGTGAATCAACGTGGTGGCCGGCGTAAGCGGCACGCTGGTAAGTTGGTGAACGTGAAGGATCAAAAAAATCGAAATGATAACCAACATTGAACATCGGCAGGTTTATTCCAAGATTGGGCAGCTTTCTTGACCCGTTAGAAAAATGCGTGAGTCCCAAACCAATTTCGATCCTGCTGTGATCAAATTTCAAAGTCCCGTTCAGGCGAAGGGAAATGCAGGCATTGACATGCGAGCCGATGGCAATATTTTTATGATTCTCCAGCGGATCGAATGCTTTTGTGATCCAGCCGAATCCCCAGCCGTATCGCATGTGCAGCTTGAAGGTCCTGTCCCGTTTTCCCAATGGAAAATTGACAAACGGATAGATTCCCAGCGCGGCGCCAAGCTGTTCCGGGTTTCCCAGCGGCAGGTAATGAATGGCGATGCCGGCGTCCGCATAATGAAATGGCTGATGCCAGGAGCTGGTTCCCGAAGCTTTTTGCCAGATATCAAGCTCGAAGGAAGTGAGGTGACGTTTGACAAGATGTCCCATATTGTACCTGTGGCTCCAAAGGAAACCGTATTGCACACTGCCACCCAGCATGATGACCGGCGCGCCGGGCGATAGTGTATCGCGTTGCGCGGATAAAGTGATCGTTGAAAGCAGGAAAAAGCCTGTCAGGAAACGCAGCGGCATTGGGTCGGTTAGCAGGAAGTTCGGAATGCGAAAATACGAATAGAATCGCGTTCAAAGTACAGGGGATAAAGGATTGCCGGGCTGGTCAGCAAAACCGGTGTTTTAAAACTTCTGAATACTTTTAGACTTATCTGGCCGGTTATTCACTTTTAATTTTCATTTTTCTGAATAATATCCTTCGTATGCATTCACTGGAAGAAAAAAAAGAAGCGTTTGCCCGTATCCTCACCATCATGGATGAGCTTCGCGCAAAATGTCCCTGGGATAAAAAGCAGACCATGGAAAGTCTCCGGCATCTTACGATAGAAGAAATGTATGAGCTGGCCGATGCGATCCATGAGAATAACCTGACGGGAATAAAAAAAGAACTGGGTG
>DATDOQ010000473.1:0-2657 GCA_035293205.1 Bacteroidia bacterium | reverse complement strand
CCTGACCAATCGTCGCAAGATCAGCAATGCAGAAATCTTCGGTAAAATAAGCGAGTTGATGCGCTACATTTCCTTTGCTATCAAGAATCATGGAGCCGCCGTCGAAAATCAATTCAGTTTGCGCGCCGACATGCTGCACATAAACCAGCGGAACATTGAATTTGTCAACATTGTGTTTCAGTACGCGCCTGCGTGTTTCAGCATGCGTATAATTAAACGGTGAAGCGGCAATGTTGATCATCAGGTCCGGTTTTTGCCGGTGGAGCTCATCCATCGGCCACAAAGTGTACATCAGGTCTTCCTCCACATCCCAGAGATCTTCGCAAACCGTCACCGCGATTTTTTTGCCTTTGTAAACAACCGCGTTGAATTCCCGGGCCGGTTCGAAATAACGGTACTCGTCAAATACATCGTAATTCGGCAGCAGCGCCTTGAAATGTTTGCTCTGTATTTTTTTATCGGCAATGAAAAAAGCGGCATTAAAAAGATGTTTTCCTTCCACGCGCGGATTAACAGCAGGCGCGCCAACCACCGCCGCGATCCCATCGCAAACGGTAGCGATTGCCGCAAGCACGTCATCACACCGGCGAATAAAATCAGGAAATTCCAGGAAATCGCGGGGTGGGTATCCACAGACGCACAACTCGGCAAAAACAACGATATCGGCGCCTTCTTTTTTTGCCCGGAGAATATTGTTTTTTATTTTTTCGGTATTGCCCGCAAAATCACCGATGTGATAATTCAACTGGGCGAGCGCGACTTTCATTCCTGTAAAGGTACAAGATGCCGGGCGCAAGATGAAAGGAATATTTTTTGGAACTAAATCTGTTTTTCAAAGAATCACATGGCACGATGCAGCCCCGATAAGTATCGGGGCTGCATCGTGCAGCCGGGTGTTCCTCACCCGGCTTACCCTCACGACGCACGGATACGTTGAATAAAGGAAAAAAAACAGCCGGAGCGATAACCCCGGCTGTCAATATAAAAAGTTAAACCAGTTTTAGAACAATACGCCGACGGTGATCGCAATTGCGTTGGAGCGCGCGTTTTGCTTCGTGGGCTCATAATTGTTGGATGCCGTCCGAATAAGGTATTTAGATTCTGGCTTTACCACATTGGAGAAACCATTGTACCAGTTCAGGCCGAACACGAGTGATGTTGTTCCCGCAAGACCTAATTCTACACCGCCTCCCACGTTCAACGCGAATTTTAGCAGGTTCATATCGGACGTATTTTCGAGATCCGAATGTTCCGAAGTGCCGGGGCTGCTCACATTGTAATCCACATCGTTCACGCGGCTTTTCAGGCGGATGGAGGTATTGAGTCCGAACTGCCCGAAGTAAGTAAGCAGGCCGATCTCCCCTGTTTTCAGCTTCAGCGTCAGCGGCAGCATTACATAGGTTGTATTATATTCCCGCCTGATCAGGTGATACATGGAATATTGCTGCCCGCTCGTGTCTTCAATCGCAAGCAGGTCATCATCCTTCGAAAGAAAATAATAATTCGTGTCTTTTGGATTGATTTTTCCTCCGTCGTAATTGATCTCAAGACCGGTGGCAATGGACGCCACTTTATTCAGGCGAAACTCGGTCATCAGTCCGTAACCGAACTTAGCCCTGCTTCCGCCGCTTTCAAATTTTTTCGGATCATCCGGTTTGAACCAGGTAAACATCGGCGCGACTTTCAGGCCGAACCGGAAATTCTTAAGCTCATTTTCGTCCTGCGCGGATGCGAATTTGCTTCCGAAAGCGAGTACTAGTAAAAGCAAGAGTTCCTTTTTCATACTTTTGGTCATGGGTTTTCGTTGTGCAATAATACGATAATTTTTAGTTTGAGATGAAGCGTATTTTGTCCATTTTACTGTTGATTTGCACTCTTTTATTTTCCTGTAAAACGGACATCCTCGATGTTGACGTTTCTTCCATTGACGTGACTGAAGTGAAAATTTTAAGGTACGACCGGGATTTTTTTTCAATGGATACGGCGAATCTCCCGGCCTCCCTCGAATCAATTCATAAAAAATACGGCGATTTCAGCAGGGGATTTGTCAATAACGTCATTTATCATTCCGGCTCCGATTCGCTCGGAAATGACCGGGACCTCCGCACTTTTCTTGCCGATTATCCCTATAAAACCGTTTTTAAGGATTACAACAAAGGGATTTTTAAAAATGATTTTACATCGCTGGAAGAAGATATAGAAGATGCATTCCGGCATTTTAAATATTATTTTCCCAAACGGCCATTGCCAAAATCCGTGCTGGCCGTTATGACCGGGTTCAATTATAATATCCTGCAGATCGAAGGGAATTATGGGATCGGTCTTGAATTTTACCTCGGTCCTTCCAGCATTTATTACGAACAGCTCGAATGGCCGGTTTATATCCGCAAACGCTGCAGCCCGGAATATATGGCGCCAAATTTTGTACGCGCATGGATGCTGAATGAATTTCCGCACAACCCGACGTATCCCGATCTGATCAGCCAAATGATCTATGAAGGGAAAATTCTTTACCTGCAAAAAGCCCTGCTGCGAAATGCACATGACAGCCTGATCACCGGTTATTCGCAGGCCCAGCTCGGATGGTGTGAGCGAAACGAAGCAGAAATGTGGGCGGCAATGATCGAAAAGCAAAAACTATATTCCGAAGACGAAAA
>DATDOQ010000472.1:0-3114 GCA_035293205.1 Bacteroidia bacterium | reverse complement strand
TTTTCAAAACCCGTAGCCGTTCTCTGAATTTGGTGCGGGGCGAATAATCGTTCAGTACAAACTTTTCTTTCACACCCATCATTTTTTCCATGAAGCCGGTGTTCAGGGAATAGCCGGGAAGAAGCGATAAAATTTTGTACCAGCTGCGCAAATTATAATAAACGCGACCATTGAGCAGTCCAAGCATATTCTCGTATGTGTTCGCATTAGCGCTGATTTCCTTTTCACTGATGCCCATTAAACCGGAAAAACGGATATAAACCGCTTCATACATTTTCCGAATGAAGGAAAAGGTTAAGGGTGAAGTAATGCCGGGATAAGATTCAATGATATTGCTGTTGTCCCATACTATGTATTTGCCTTCCTGGTCAGGAATTTTTGAAACGGTGGTTACCGGCCGGGATTGCAAAAGATAAAACAAGCTTTCCCTGTACGCAAATTCAATGTCCTGCGGTCTGCGGCGCAGTTCTTTTAATTGTTCAAGAACCGCAGCAATTTCAAGCGCCTGTCTGTCAGAAAGGACAGGTTTATTTTGATCTGCCGCATCAATTGGAACATAAGTTGTTCCGTTTCCTGCGGCTTTATTAAAAACAAGCTGTTCCTTTTTTTCTGCTATTTCTGTAATTACTTTTTTTCCTCCGACAAAATAATTGTCGGCGTTCATCTGTCCGGAAACAAGACCTTCCCCTAAGCCAAAAACAGCGCTGATCACTTTTTCATTCCTTTTTCCGGTGGCCGGATTAATTCCGAATGCAACTCCGGAACTTTGCGCTTCCACCATTTCCTGAATAACAACGGCAATTCCATGGCGGGAACTGATGTTATTGGCAAGGCGATATTGGCGAGCGCGATCTGAATAAGCGGAAAGCCAGACTTTTTTAATTGCTTCGGCCAGCTTCTCCGGTGTTACAAATAATTCTGTTTCAAATTGTCCTGCAAAAGAAAATTCACCGCCATCTTCGTCTGGTGCTGATGAACGAACGGCATAAAACCGCGTCCGGAATGAAGAAATGAGTTCCTGAAGGAAAACGCCGTCAAACGTGTATTCCCTGATTGTTTTTTGTGCCGCTTCAAAATCACTTGCCAGGACAAATTTTTCAGGAATAATTGAAAGACCTTCTTCCAATGGAATAACAGCAAATGCAGGAACGTTAAAGCCTGCGTCAAGCAGCAGGAAAAGACTATCAGCCTTCCCGCCGAAAGTGCCTTTTCGATCCGTACGTTTTGTGTGCGCGTATACTGCCTGCATTTGCCTGAATGTTAGTATCAGAAAAGTTTTAACACCATCGGAATTCCTCCCAGAGATAAATACATCGCAATGGTCCATAATGCCGATGCATATTCGATAAGCTTTGACTTTTTTGCTGTCCTATGGATTAAAAATAAAAAAGCCGGCAAAGCACAAACGAGGAATACTATTCCAAGAAGCGCGAGTCCCGTTTTTCCATACCCTGCAAACCATGACGCAGCCACGGCCCATCCTAGCGTAATAAACAGGATGATGACCCATAACCAGGTTGCTTTTTTTACGCCGAGCATGGATGAATAGGTCAGAACACCTTCCGATTCTTCTTCCGGAGCACGGATTTTCCGCCCGATCTCAAGAACAATTCCGTTAAAGTAGGAGACAATAAAAAAGTATATCAGTCCCTTTGGCGCGCCGGTGCCTTCCAACAGCCAATCAATTCCGCTTGCATAGATATCGACAAGAGGAATGATAAGCATATGCGAGGTTACATACCAGAAAGGATGTTTTTTCAGCCATTGTCCAATGAAAAATTCTTTGCCCATCAATAATAAATAACCTATCACCACAAAATAAAGGAGGAGCATTTTCGGAGTAAAGATTCCGTTGAGGATTATCTGCAGGAAAGCAATAAGGATTCCTATTGTCGCTAATTCACGCAGGGAGATCAATCCGCGCGGAACAGGAAGCCCGGGGCGGTATTTCGCATCCTCTTCACGGTCCTTGAATTCGTCAAATATGCGGACAAGGAGAAAAAGTGTAACGGTTGTTATCATTCCAACAGCGAAACGATCCCAGGGTACAAAGCCTTCTTTGCCCGCGCAAATCCTGGAATAAGCGATCGCGCTGAAGGTGAAGGCAGCTACCAAAGGAATATGCCCGAAGACCGGGAATCTTTCTTTTTGGTAAATCCAAAGCCGCTTCAGGAGACGCGATTCGTTATCGGCCGCGATAGAAAATTGATTCATTGTAGCTGGAGGTTCCCGTTTTATTTCTTCCTTCCGAATTTTTCGTGGGCTCCGGCAAAATGACCTGCGGAAAGTGCAGCAGCGATAGATATCTCACCGGATAGCGCCAGCGCGCCACAGATCTCTGCGAATTTGCGCGCATTGCCTGTGCCATAACAGTTCATCATTGCGAGGCATTCGTTTTGCGTTGGCAAGCCGGTTCCGCCCCCCACTGTTCCGACAATGAGATTCGGTAGCGTGACACATGTGTACAGGTCGCCTTTTCCGGTGAGCTGCATTCGCGTAATTCCAATTGCCGCTTCTGTAATGCATGCAACATCTTGTCCTGTTGCCAGAAACAGGGCGGCAAGCCCGTTTGCCACATGACCTTGCGCGCCGATTGCGCCGCTCTGGATTACGCCAATGGTGGACGTCTGCCAGTAATCAGCCATTTTCTCCGGTGTTGTTTTTAAAACATTTTCAACGATGGCACGGGGTAAAATGCATTCGGCGGTAACTTTTTTCCCGCGCACGGTTGTAAATGCCAGCGCAGTCGCCTTTTTGTCGCCGGAATAATTTCCCTCGATATACCAGGCTTTTGGTTTAACCGGGGAATTCTCAACAAGGTGCCGGCACAAAGCGTCCGTACAGATGGTTACCATATTTTGTCCCGCCGCATCTCCGGTGTGAAATTCAAAAGTCAGGATAAGGTGATTGCCTTCGATGTTCGATCGCACATCCTGGAGTTTCGCATAATTGCTATGCTTCGCGATGATAGCTTCAGCCAAATCCATCTGTGTATATGCCCAGGAAAGAAACTGAACAAGGCTGCCGGTGTCCTCAAATTGAAATACCGGACTGCGCTGAACGCCTTCGACAAGTACCACTGAAGTAATTCCGCCGCTGAGACGTGTTGCTTTC
>DATDOQ010000471.1:0-7467 GCA_035293205.1 Bacteroidia bacterium | reverse complement strand
AGCTGGATAACGTGTATATCCTGCTCATGATCATCACAACGGTCTGGCTCGGCATCATCGGTTTCCTAGACGATTACATCAAAGTTTTCAAAAAGAACAAACAAGGTCTGGCCGGAAAATTCAAAGTGATCGGGCAGGTCGGCATCAGCCTGATCGTAGGTTGCACGCTTTATTTCAGCGATGCGGTTGTGATCCGTGAAAAAGTGTCCAGTGAGAGCAAACAGCTTTTATCCATTTCGAATAATCCTGGAATATCAGGCAAGGGTACTGTTTCCCTGCCGGAATATTCGATGGAGAATAAGCATTCGCTGAAGACCACCATTCCATTTCTGAAGAACAATGAATTTGATTATGCGTCGCTGCTGGGATTTTTGAAAAATGATGTTGCACAACGCTGGGCGTGGCTGATCTTCATCCCGATCGTCATTTTCATCATCACGGCTGTTTCAAACGGCGCCAATGTCACAGACGGAATTGATGGGCTTGCCGCTGGCTCTTCGGCCGTGATCGGAGTGGCGCTGGGAATTCTCGCTTACGTGTCGGGCAATACAGTGTTTGCGGACTATCTCAACATCATGTACATCCCGGATACGGGTGAGCTGGTCATTTTCATCGCGGCTTTCATTGGCGCGTGTGTTGGTTTCCTCTGGTACAACGCATATCCCGCGCAGGTTTTTATGGGCGATACCGGCAGTCTTGCGCTTGGCGGGATCATTGGTGTTTTTGCCATCGCGATCCGCAAGGAACTTTTGATCCCGATCATCTGCGGCGTATTTCTCGTTGAAAATCTCTCTGTGATCCTGCAGGTCGCGGTATTCAAATACCGGAAGAAAAAATACAATCCGGAATATGCAAAGACACACCGCTTATTCCTGATGGCCCCATTGCATCACCATTATCAGAAAAAAGGATTGCATGAATCCAAGATCGTTTTCCGGTTCCTGATTGTAGGGATCATGCTTGTGGTGTTGGCGATTGCAACACTCAAATTGCGTTAAGGCAGAATGAAAAGATTAGTCATCATCGGCGCGGGGGAAAGTGGGACAGGTGCGGCAGTGCTTGCGAAGCAAAAAGGATTTGAAGTTTTTGTAAGCGACATGAGCGCGATAAAAGAAAAGTACAGAAACGTTCTTTCACATCATGGAATAAAATGGGAAGAAGGGCAGCATACAACGTCTCAGATTTTAAATGCGGATGAAGTAATCAAGAGTCCGGGAATTCCTTCAACGGTTCCGCTGATCCGGGAGCTGAAGCAAAAAAAAGTGCCCGTGGTCTCGGAGATTGAGTTTGCCGCGCGCTACACCCAGGCAAAAATGATTTGCGTGACGGGCAGCAATGGAAAAACCACGACGGCAACGATTGTGCATCACATTCTTTCGCGTGCCGGACTGAATGTAGCGCTGGGCGGAAACATCGGAAGCAGCTTTGCAAAGCTCGTAGCGGAAGATCAGCACGATCACTATGTGCTCGAGTTAAGCAGTTTTCAGCTCGACGATATGTATGATTTCCGGGCGCACATCGCGATACTGACAAACATCACGCCTGATCACCTGGATCGCTATGAAAATTCGCTGGAAAAATACGCTGCATCCAAATTCCGGATATCGCAAAACCAGCAGCCGGATGATGCATTCATCTATTGCAGGGACGATCAAATGACAATGATAGAAATGCAAAAAAGAAACATCGTTGCGCGAAAATTCCCATTCACCATCAAAAGCCGCGTCGATGAAGGCGCGTGGCTCAATCAAAATGAAATCATAATTAACGTAAACCATAATCCACTACATATGACCATCGAAGAACTAGCACTCCAGGGCAAGCACAACATTTACAATTCTATGGCTGCAGGAATCGCAGCGCGCCTGCTCGAAGTACGCAAAGATGCCGTTCGTGAATCGCTCTCCGATATTCAGAACGTTGAGCACCGGATGGAATTCGTGGCGCGGATAAATAATATAGACTTCATCAACGATTCAAAAGCCACCAACGTCAATTCCACCTGGTATGCGCTCGAAAGCACAGATTCACCCGTGGTATGGATCGTTGGTGGTGTGGATAAAGGAAATGATTACAGCGCGCTTTTTGGACTCGTGAAGGAAAAAGTGAAAGCGATCATTTGCCTCGGAACGGAGAATTCAAAGATTATCAGTGCTTTCGGTGATAAGGTTGAAACCATCGTGGAGGCGCATTCGGCGCAGGAGGCGGTCAATCTTTCTTACCGGCTTGCCTCCAAAGGGGATACCGTTTTGCTTTCACCGGCATGTGCAAGTTTTGACCTGTTCGAAAATTATGAAGAGAGGGGTCAACAGTTTAAAGCAGCTGTTCGTTCACTTTAATTTATCCGGATCATGAATAACTACGAAAAACTTTTAGCGGAAAAAGCAAAAAACGATGAGCTGCTTCGTGCGCGGCTCGATGTGCAGGGCGATCACGGTCATCACTACGAAGAAGTTGTTGAACGGAATGGAGTAACATGGATTAACCATTCGATCGCAACAAACATTGAGCTTACCTGGGCTGCTTTATATGACGTTCCGGGACCTGTCCTGCTGATTATTGGTGGTAAAGATGGAGCTAAAAACCCTGAAAAAATTGAAGGACTCGTCGCTGAAAAAGTGGATACGATCATTTGCCTGGGCACTGCACATTGGAAATATTTTAACGCTTTTCTGGATTCCGCGGCTATGATCGTCCAGGCGTCCGGTCTTGCGGAAGCAGTTGACTTTGCCGCCATTCTTGTGAATGAACGGATAAAAACTGTTTTGTTTGCACCCGGATGTCCGGGAAGCGATCCGTTGGAGAACTACAGGAATCGCGGAAACTCATTTAGAAAGTTGATCAAAGAGAAATTCGAAAAATAAACTGGTGCGCCTGAATTGTTTTGTAAATGGGACTATTTAATTTTTTCAAAGGTGACCGTGTGATCTGGATGATCGTTGTCCTCCTGTCGCTCCTGTCCCTGCTTGCTGTTTACAGCTCGATCGTTACGCTTGCCTACAAGCATCACGACGGGGAAACGGAATATTATTTATTCAAGCATGGCAGAATTATCCTGCTCGGATTTTTCCTGATGTGGATCACGCACCGGATCCGTTATATTTATTTTGCGCGCTTATCGCAGATCATGCTGCTGATCGCGGTGCCGCTTTTACTTTATACAATGCTCCACGGAGAAACCGTCAATGCGGCCAGCCGGTGGATCCAGATACCCGGCACGGGCCTGACATTTCAATCGTCGGACTTCGCCAAGCTGGCGCTGATCATGTATGTGGCGCGCACGCTCACGCAAAAGCAGGCAGAGCTCCAGAATTTCAAGGTTGTATTATTATACATCATGCTCCCGGTCTGTGTTATTTGCGGCTTGATTCTGCCCGCTAATTTTTCAACTGCTGCCCTGCTGCTTTGCACCTGCCTGATACTGATGTTCATTGGCCGCGTACCGCTGAAACACATTGCCAAAGTCGCCGGCCTGGCTATTGCAGGATTTGCATGTCTTATATCGCTTGGGTACTTCTTCCCCGAAAGCCTGCCACGCGTAAATGTCTGGGAAACGCGGATTGTGGAATTTGTAAAGGGTAATGAAGAACAGGACCCCGATAAAAATTACCAGGCGAACCAGGCAAAAATTGCGGTCGCTACCGGCGGGCTGATGGGAAAAGGCGCCGGTAACAGCACGCAGCGGAATTTCCTGCCGGAAGCGTTTTCGGATTTTATTTATGCAATTATTATTGAAGAATATGGTTCCCTCCTTGGAGGAGTAGGAATTGCATTGCTTTACCTGATCCTGCTTTTCAGAGGCGTGCGTGTCGCCACAAAAAGTCAGAAAGTATTCGGGACCTTGCTTTCATTTGGCCTTGCCTTCAGTCTTATTTTCCAGGGAATGATCAACATGGCCGTTGCTGTCAACCTTTTTCCCGTCACCGGCCAGCCGCTGCCATTCCTGAGCATGGGAGGAACATCGATTCTGTTCTCCAGCATATCAATCGGGATTATTCTGAGCGTAAGCCGCGAAACCGAACTCGGCCAGGATCAAAAAAGTGATGAGAAGGGAGGTGGACTTGTCACCGTTTAAGTTCATTATCAGCGGAGGTGGTACAGGAGGGCATATCTTCCCGGCTATTGCAATTGCCAACGCGTTGAAAAATAAATTACCGGATGCGCAATTCCTTTTTGTCGGGGCCAGGGGAAGAATGGAAATGCAAAAAGTTCCCCTTGCTGGTTACCGGATCGAAGGCTTGTGGATAAGCGGGCTTCAGCGAAGACTGACGCTGAAAAATCTTGCGTTCCCCCTTAAAGTGATTAGCAGTCTGCTGAAAGCAAAACGTATTCTGAAAAGCTTTTTACCCGACGCCGTGATTGGAACCGGGGGTTATGCCAGTGGTCCGATGCTCCGTGTTGCCGCGCGAGCTGGAGTGCCGACATTGATTCAGGAACAAAATTCATTTCCGGGAATCACAAATAAAATTCTTGCCAGGCATGTCGACAAAATTTGCGTGGCATACGATGGCATGGAACGTTTTTTTCCCAAAGAAAAAATAATCTTTACCGGCAATCCGGTCCGCCAGGATATATTAAACCTTGAAGGAAAACGCGCGCGTGGAATGGAATTGTTCGGTTTGAACGGCAGCAAAAAAACATTGCTGATCATTGGCGGGAGCCTGGGCGCGAAAACCATTAATGAAAGTATCCTCGAAGGTTTCCGTAAAATAGTTGAAAAGGATATTCAAATTATCTGGCAAACCGGAAAAGCGTTTTTTGAACAGGCAAAGCAGGCGGCTGAAGGTATCAAAGGTGTTTTCGTTGCTGATTTCATCACGCGCATGGATTATGCCTACGCCGCTGCCGACCTCGTTGTTTCGCGCGCCGGCGCTAGTACTGTGTCTGAATTATGCATCGTTCACAAGCCTTGTATTCTTATTCCTTCGCCGAATGTTGCGGAAGATCACCAGACAAAAAACGCGCTTGCGTTGATCAATCACCAGGCTGCCGTGCTGGTCCGTGATTCAGAAGCGAAAGCAATTTTGACCGGAAAGGTTCTTGACCTTTTCAACGATCCGGAATTTTGCAGCAGGCTTGCGTTGAATATTGCCGGACTTGCTGTGAAAAATTCGGCGGAGCTGATCGCAGGGGAAGTATTTTCAATGATTAACAAAAGAAAGAAATGAACCTGTCAAAAGTGACCCACATCTTTTTTTTCGGTATCGGTGGTATCGGCATGAGCGCGCTCGCCCGGTATTTTCACGCAGCCGGGAAAAAAGTGGGTGGTTACGACAAGACGCGTTCTACATTAACAAATCAGCTGGAGCTGGAAGGAATGGATATTTTATTTTCGGAAGATCCGTTGCTGATTCCCGAAGAATTTAAGCATGCATCCAAAGAAAATGTATTGGTGGTATGGACGCCCGCGGTTCCTGCCAGTCATGAAGGACTTGAGTTTTTTCGCACAAACAGGTTCCGCATCATGAAGCGAGCGCAGCTGTTGGGAATGATTACAGAAAATGCAAAAACCATTGCCATTGCCGGTACCCATGGAAAAACCACCACCACGGTCTTAACAGCGCACCTGCTGAGGACTGCCGGAATTGATTGCACTGCTTTTCTGGGAGGCATTTCAGGAAATTATAATACGAATCTGCTCCTGGGGAATTCGATTGGCAAAACAGCCGCCCCGGCGAAAGATCATCTTGTGGTGGTGGAAGCCGATGAATATGACCGGTCGTTTTTATGGCTTTATCCTGTTTATGCGGTCGTTACCGCGGTTGACCCGGATCACCTGGACATTTATGGAACGAAGGAAGAAATGCATGAAGCGTATAAAAAATTCATGGCGCAGGTTTCCGGAAAAATTGTGACCAGACAGGTTTTGCTGAATGAGCTTGGCATTTCGAAAGGATCGCGGCACATCACGTATGCGCTGGATGATGCGGAGTCCGATTCATATGCGGAAAATATTCATATCGCAGATGGATATTATTTTTTTAATCTGATCATTGAAGGTAAAAAAATGGAGCAGGTGAGTCTGGGACTTCCCGGCAGGCATAATGTGGAGAATGCTGTCGCAGCTGCAACACTGGCTGCATGGGCGGGCGCATCCGAAACTTCTATCCGGACAGGTTTACAATCTTTTAAAGGCGTTGAACGCAGGTTCGACGTGCGCGTTCGCAGCGCTGAAGTAATTTATATTGATGATTACGGACATCATCCGGCTGAGTTGCGTGCCTGTATTTCTTCTGTGCGTGAACTTTTTCCGGGTAAAAAAATAACCGGAATTTTTCAGCCGCATCTTTATTCACGCACACGGGATTTCGCGGATGATTTTGCCCGTAGCCTCGAATTGCTCGATGATGTGATCCTGCTCGAAATTTATCCCGCCCGCGAAGGCCCAATCCCGGGCGTGAACGCGCAGCTTTTGCTGGATAAAATACGAAAAGCAAACAAAACGATTTATCGGAAAAATGAGCTGGTGGAAAGATTAATGGAACATGATTTTGATGTTTTGCTTACGATGGGCGCAGGCGATATTGACCAGCTGGTTGAGCCGGTTGAAAAAGCGATCAGGAAAAAATATAAGCTCGTGGAATGAAAAAAATAATTGTCATCGGATTATGGGCGATTACGCTGACCGGCCTGGTTGTTGTGATGAGCTTTGCCGCGCGTTCACATGAAACCCGGGTTTGCACGAAGCTGAACATTGAGATCAGCAGAAAATGCGCGGACCTGTTTATTACTGAAGAGTCCATGCAACAGCTGTTGCAGGAACATGATAGCAGTCCCGAAGGAAAAGCACTGGCGTATCTGGACGTTGCCGCGCTGGAAAATCTTTTTCTGTCACATCCCGCGGTAGAGGAATGTAATGTTTTTACAACCGTAGCAGGTGAAGTAAATATTCGCCTGTTGCAGCGAAAACCTATCGCCCGTCTTATCAATCAAGCAGGGGAATCCTATTACATCGACGATAAAGGACTTTTAATGCCGTGGTCGGATCAATATACAGCGCCTGTTCTTGTGGTAAATGGTTCCTTCAATGAAACCTATGGCGCTTTTTATCAGGCACGTCTCGGTTCAGTTTCCATTGATTCCACGCTGAAGTCTGTTAATCTTCTTGACGATATCTGGCAGATCGCAAAACGGGTGGAGGCTGATAGTTTTCTGCGCGCGCAAATTGTGCAGTGTCATATTACCCCGCAGCGGGAATTTATGCTCATTCCCCGGATTGGCGACCACAGCATACTTTTCGGAAATGCAGCGGATGCGGATGAGAAATTTGAAAAGCTGATCATCTTTTACCGCGAAGGATTGAACCGGAGCGGTCGGTGGAACGATTACAGCATGATCAGCCTCCAGTTTAAAAATCAAGTTGTTTGTACTAAAAAGAAAAATAGCCATGGAATCTGAAATCGTAGTCGGTCTTGACATCGGTACAACTAAAATTGCAGTGCTCGTCGGCCGGCGCACCGAACATGG
>DATDOQ010000470.1:0-2449 GCA_035293205.1 Bacteroidia bacterium | reverse complement strand
CCAATACGATCCGTGGCGCGGTGGCCAACTGGGCAAAAACGCTCTCGGTGGAAGTAGCGCCGTTTGGCATCACGGTAAACAATGTGCTGCCGGGCGCAACGGCAACGCAACGTTTAAGCTCCATTCTCGATGCGAAAACTTTGAAACACGGTGTTTCGCGAGATGACGCCGAACAGGAAATGCTAAAGGAAATCCCGGCAGGAAGGTTTGGCAATCCTTCAGAGATTGCCGCGGCAATCGCATTTCTCGCTTCGCCGGCTGCAGCTTATGTCAACGGCATTAATTTCCCGGTGGATGGCGGCAGAACCGGATCATTGTAACGCATGGGAATTTTCAGCGAAGGCAAATCAACATCCGGAATGAAACGACTCCTGTTTTTATTTCTGCTTTTCCCTTTTTTGCTGCATGCCCAATCTGATACAGTTCCAGACAGTGTGTGGCATCGCGGCGCATTTTTCGGATTTAATTTCACGCAGGCATCTTTTACAAACTGGGCGGCCGGCGGTGTCAACTCTATTTCCGGCCAGGCTTTTTCCGGTGGTTTTGTCCGTTATAAAAAAGATTCTACCAGCTGGGAAAATACACTTGAGCTGGCATATGGGTTATTGCAGCAGGGCGGGAGAACAAAGCTGCGCAAAACCGATGACCGGATCGATTTCACTTCGAAATCCGGCATCTATGCTTTTAAGCGCGTCTGGTATTATTCGGCGCTGATCGGTTTCCGGACACAGTTTTCGCCCGGCTACACTTATCCGGGTGATACCGCGCAGGTGCTGATCTCTGATTTTATGTCGCCTGCTTACCTCGTGGCGGCGGTCGGCCTGGACTATAAACCAAATAAATATTTCTCCCTGCTCATTGCGCCGGTCACCGGGCGTTCCACCTTTGTAACCAGCCAGACGCTTGCCAACCAGGGGGCTTTCGGCGTGAAAAAAGCGGTTTACGATTCAGCCGGCCTTTTACTTGTGCCCGGCGAAAAAGTGCGCCATGAATTCGGCGGTTACGTACGCGCGACTTTCAAAAAAGAAGTGATGAAAAATGTGACGGTTGCCTGGCGCTGTGAATTGTTTACGAATTACCTGAAGGATCCGCAGAACATTGATGTGAATACGGAAATGAATATTGGAATGAAAGTGAACAAATTCATCACCGTTTCCTTAAAAATGCAGGCAATTTATGATAACGACATCAATGTTCCGGTTGATGAAAACCGCGATGGGATATCGGAAGGTGTTGGACCACGGCTGCAATTTGCGCAGCTGCTGGGAGTGGGGTTCCTGGTAAAGTTGTAAAAAAATATTGCTGTTCCGGAAAATTATTTCGCAATCAGCCTGAATCCTCTACCATGAATATTCATGATCTCCACAGTCGGATCTTCTTTCAGGTATTTGCGCAATTTGGCAATATAAACATCCATGCTGCGCGAATTAAAATAGCTGTCATCTCCCCAGATCGTATTGAGTGCGAATGAGCGGTCGAGCACTTCATTCTTATGCAGGGCGAGAATTCGAAGCAGGTCCGCTTCTTTCGAAGTCAGCTTCTGGCTTTTATCGCCGAACTCGAGCATCTGCCGGGTGTAATCGAATTTATAATCGCCGATGGTGAATTGCGTCTGTTCCATATCCAGCTTACCGCCTTTGGTGCGGCGCAGGATCGCTTTCAGCCGGAGCATTAATTCTTCCATGCTGAATGGTTTGGTGATATAATCGTCCGCGCCCGCTGTAAAGCCTTCGATGGTATCTTCCTTCATTGACTTTGCCGTCAGAAAAACGATCGGGATTTCCCGGTTTACGGTTCGGATTTCTTTCGCAAGCGTGTAGCCATCTTTAATTGGCATCATCACATCGAGCAGGCAAAGATCAAAATTGTTTTTCCGGAATTGTTCGAACGCATCCTTTCCATTGATGGCAAGGACGGTCTCGAAGCCTTTGGCGTCAAGATACTCCTGCAGCAGCTTACCAAGATTCGGATCATCTTCTGCGAGCAGGACGCGGGTTGTTTCTGTTTCTTCTGTCATAAAACAGGTTTTTCGTTAGGAGCGAACGGCAGGCTTACATAAAACCTGCTTCCCCGCCCCGGTTCACTTTCCACCCACACCTGGCCACCGTGCTTTTCAACGATAGCCTTTACGTAACTAAGCCCCAGGCCGAATCCTTTTACATTATGGATATTCCCTGTGGGAACACGGTAGAGCTTGTCAAAGATCTTTTTCTGGTTTTCCCTGCTGATTCCGATGCCGTTATCTGCAACGGAAAACTCGATCGTGCCCGGCAAATTTTGCGTAAAAATACGAATGACCGGATGTTCCGGTGTGTATTTTATTGCATTATCCAGCAAGTTATAAACCACATTCTGAATATGGGTCCGGTCGGCGACCAATTTATGCGTTTGTGCGCGCAGTTCGGGAATAATTTCCCCTTGTTTTTTATCGATTGAGAGCTGAACGCTT
>DATDOQ010000469.1:0-3441 GCA_035293205.1 Bacteroidia bacterium | reverse complement strand
CTTCTCAAGGCGGACTTTCTCGTTCGAAAATTGTTTTTCAAGATCGGAAAGCACCACTGCCAGGTCGGGAAGAATGAAAAAATTGTGATCCTCGGGGGATGTGGAAAGCAGGTCGATTCCTTTTTCCGTCAGTTCAATGGTGTTATGTTTTTCGTCGATGACAAAATAGAGTTCCGCATCCACCTTGTGCATCTCGCGCGAGCTGTCCTGCAGGTAATATCCTTCCGTTTTAAGCAGCAGGGCCCTGTTTCCCTGTTCGGAAAGCAGCTTGATCAGCGCTTTGTTTTTCGGCAATCCGCGATGACAGCGGAGCAACAGCAGGCCGGCTTCTTTTTCTTTGTCTTTATTTCCTTTATCAGCTAATAATTTTTTTGAGTCGGAAAGAATGGTGTTGATGAATGAACGCTGCGCGGCAACCAGCTTTTCTACCTTCGGCTTGAGCTCATTGAACAGGTGATTATCCCCTTTCGGTGTAGGTCCTGCAATGATCAGCGGAGTCCGCGCATCGTCGATGAGCACGGAGTCGACCTCATCCACAATGGCATAATGATGCTTGCGCTGCACGAGATCTTCCGGGGCGCGCGCCATGTTGTCGCGCAGGTAATCAAAGCCGAATTCATTATTGGTGCCATAGGTAACATCAGCGAGATATGCATTGCGGCGCGCAGGAGAATTTGGTTCATGCAGGTCAATGCAATCAACGGTAAGCCCTAAAAATTCAAAAATAGGGCCGTTCCATTCAGCATCGCGTCGTGACAGGTAATTGTTGACGGTTACAATATGAACACCTTTTCCTGCAAGCGCATTCAGGTAAACCGGCAGGGTGGCGACAAGCGTTTTTCCTTCGCCGGTTGCCATCTCGGCAATTTTTCCCTGGTGCAGCACCGTGCCGCCGATCAGCTGCACATCGTAATGAACCATGTTCCAGACCATCTCCATTCCCGCAGCATTCCAGGTGTTTTTCCAGATAGCGTTGTCGCCATTGATCACAACATTCGGCTTGCGCACGGAAAGGTTACGGTCATGGTCCGTTGCCGTTACTACCAGCTCGTTGTTTTCAGCAAATCGGCGCGCGGTTTCTTTGACAACGGCAAATGCTTCAGGAAGAATTTCCTCCAGCACCTCTTCAATTTTTTTGACAACCTTTTTCCCGGTCTCGTCTGCCTGGTTGAACAGCTTTTCCTGTTCGGAAACATCGATCCCTTCCGCTTCAGCCTGCTCCTTCAGATGCCGGATCTCTTCTTCTTCAGCAGCAATAAAATCTGAAATGCGTTGGCGGAATTCCGTAGTCTTATTGCGAAGCGCATCATTGCTAAGGTTGCCGATGGATTTAAATTCTTCTTTGACCTGCTCAACAAAGGGCAAAACTTCCCGTACATCGCGCTCGGATTTAGAGCCACCCATTATCCGGGAAATGCCTTTTGTAATAATATCAAACATATAGTCGGTTTTTTATCCTGCTGGTATTTCCCGTCAGGAAAGGATTGCAAAAATACTGAATTAGTTCCGGGTACTACTTCGCTCAATATTCATTCCGGGTCTTAATACCTGTCATTGTTACAGGGGCGGTTGCTATTGTGTGACACTGTGCCAGCAATAAACAAAAAAGAGAACCGTCTGGCTCTCTCTCTTTTGCAATCTTTGTGCTTTCCAATTAATATTCATCCTCATTAAAGAAGAAGTCTTCTTTGGTTGGATAATCCGGCCAGATTTCTTCGATGGACTCATACGCTTCGCCTTCATCCTCGATCTCCTGGAGATTTTCAATCACCTCCATTGGCGCGCCGGAACGAATGGCATAGTCGATGAGCTCCTCTTTCGTGGCAGGCCAAGGAGCGTCTTCAAGATACGATGCAAGTTCCAGGGTCCAGTACATAGGTCAAAATGATTTAGATAGTTGATACTTAAAACTCTAAGTGACTATTACCGGTTGTGATAATTTCCAAATCCTTTCGTTTTGGAGCGGTTCAGTTCAATTTTCGTGCAAAAGTATAAAAATCGGGGTCGGTTCAACCGCCGCATGAAAATTTTTATTCATGCTTAAAGTCCTCATATTCAATACAATACGTATAATTTCAACAAAATTATGTTTTGGCATAGTCGCAAAACCCCGCTTTTTAAGGGAGAATGCGTGCAGAATGCATAAAAATGGGAGCGGTGGAACCCTTTAAATCCGCGGTTTCCAGGGTATTTCTTCGGCGCCGAGATCAACCGTTAGCTTGCGGGAGAGCATAAAAAGGTAATCGGAGAGACGGTTGAGATATTGAATAACAAGGTCCGGAACAGCCACGGTTTCCGCGAGGTGAATAATATTTCTTTCCGCGCGCCGGCAAACACAACGCGCGATATGACAATGAGAAACCTGCTCATGACCGCCCGGCAGCACAAAACTTTTCATGGGCGTGACGATCGCGTCAATCGCGTCAATTGCTTTTTCGAGACGCACAACATCGGCATCTAAAAGTTCCGGCAGCTTCATTTTTGATTTTTCCGGATCAGTAGCGAGAGCGGAACCGATCGTGAAAAGCCGGTCCTGAATTTCTATCAGCAAAGTTTTAACTGAAGCATCCGCAATCACATCGCGCAATAAGCCGATCCAGGAATTGAGCTCGTCAACGGTTCCATACGCTTCAATGCGGATGTGATGTTTCGGAACACGCGTGCCGCCGATCAAAGACGTCAATCCTTTGTCACCGGTTTTTGTATAGATCTTCATAGTCATGCCCGGGTTGGTTTTAAGAAGGCACAAGTGTTTCTGAACCCATTCGCCGCACATCGGAATTCCGCTCATCACTTTCTGTCAGTCCGTCACGCAGGCGAACAATGCGGTGCGCATAACGCGCGATGTCTTCTTCATGCGTAACGACAATAATAGTATTGCCGGATTTGTGGATGGCTTCGAACAATCCCATGATTTCAATGGAAGTTTTGGAATCAAGATTTCCTGTCGGCTCGTCTGCAAGAATGATGGCCGGGTCATTCACCAACGCGCGCGCAATTGCCACTCTTTGCCTTTGTCCGCCGGAAAGTTCATTGGGCTTATGATGCATCCGGTCTGCAAGACCTACCTGGTCCAGCGTATGTTCCGCTTTTTTTGTCCGCTCGGATTTTGACAAGCCTGCGTACACAAGCGGGAGCATGACATTTTCCAATGCCGTTTGCCGGGGCAGCAGGTTGAATGTCTGGAAAACGAACCCGATCTCTTTGTTGCGCACTTCGGCCAGCTCGTTGTCGCTCATGCGCGCAACTGAAATTCCGTTAAGAATATATTCACCGCCGGAAGGTGTGTCAAGACAACCGAGGACGTTCATCAAAGTGGATTTTCCGGAACCGGACGGACCCATCAGCGCGACATATTCATTTTTTGAAATCTCGAGGGAAATATCTCGCAGGGCATAAATAATCTCGCTGCCGACCTGGTAGATACGGGAAATATGGGTG
>DATDOQ010000468.1:0-2147 GCA_035293205.1 Bacteroidia bacterium | reverse complement strand
TAGCTTTAGCGAAGGCGGGTTGTCACATTTATCCGCCATAGCTTTAGCGAAGGCGGGTTGCCACATTTATCCGCCGTAGCTTTAGCGAAGGCGGGTTGTCACATTATCACATTGACTCATTGACTCATTGACTCATTGACTTTTGCTAGCCACCAGGTCCAGCTCAATATTCACTTTTTCAGAAATAAAACTATCACCAAGCGTCTTGTCATTACCATAATTGATCCGCCATTGTGTCCGGTCAATATCAAAGTCCGCTTTAGCCTTTAATTTATTTTCATCCATCTCAATAAATGCCGGAAATGCAATGTTGCGCGTTACATCTTTAATGGTAAGATTTCCGCTTACATTAAAATTGGCGCCCTGCACAATCGACGAATCTTTATCCCCTGGCTTATAAGGTTGGACACCAGTAATTTCAAATTTCGCCGTTCCGAATTTTTCCGCGTCAAAAAAATCGCCGCTCAGCAAGTGCGGGCGGAGCTTTTCCTGATATTTAGATTCTTTCTGCTCGATCTCCATCCCTCGAATGTTGATAATAAAGTTTCCACCTGTGATGCGGTCGTTTTGAACCGCCACATTTCCCGACTGAACCTTAAACCGTCCGGGGTGATTTTTTCCCACTCCGTAGCCGATAAATCGTACATGAGAATCAGCCGTGTCCACAGTATAGGACTGTCCGGTTGCGGAAGCCGCCAACTGTTCTTCCGTAATTGTTGCCTTATCGCCTTTTTCGACGCGGTCGCAGGCCGTAAAGGCAAACAGCAGCAAAAAAGCTGCGTTTAGTGTCGTGAACTTCAGTTTCATACGAGAAAGTTTTGGATGGTGCTATGCAATAATTATGCAATAAAGCTGAAGTACGAACCCGATGGCTATCGGGTTCGAAAAGTACTAATTAACCCATTTTCCCATTTATCCGCCGAAGCTTCAGCGAAGGTGGATTTTCCCATTTTCGCCATTGTCACATTGACCCATTATCACATTGCCACATTATCACACTTGTCCGCCGAAGCTTAGCGTAGGAGGATTGTCACATTGTCTTTTTGCTTATTGGCTTTTATTTGACTCAATCTCCTGTGAAAGTAATTTCAGGATTTGCGCAGATTCATGTTCTGTCAGGTTGTAACCAATTACTACTTCCTGGTCCTGGTATTGAAAACCGATCGAATCCGCATCCGTGCTCCAGTAATCACCACCTATTTTTTGGATCCATGTGGGTGTTTTACCGGCGAGAATTTTCAAATCGCGTATTTGCCTGAGATTGTAAGCATGCACCCAGCCCCGTCCACCGACATCACGCTTGAAGAATAATTTCCCATCGCGCACTTTCAGGATCTCACGACCCGACTGTTGCCACCTGAATGCCTTTGCCATTACATAGGAAAAAAACAGCCAGAACGCAATCCAGATGCCCATCATGAGTTTTGTTTTCTGGTCTTCAATGCCTGCCATGCTGAAAATAACATACGCGCCTCCGGCAAGCCAGAGTAACAGGATCGCGCCAATGGCATTCACTTTCGTCCGGTCGGCGGACGCGGTGATAACAATGCTGAGTTCGTCCTCGTTTCTTAAAAAAGAAGCGCGCGGACTGATGGTTTTGATTTCAGGCATTCGGTTTGTTTCGCCAGGATGGCCGGATAATAAGCCGCAGACCGTGATCGTAGCTGAAATAACTCGTCAGCCAGTTGAAAAATACGACAACCCTGTTCCGGAATCCCACCAGCGCGATCAGGTGCACGAATATCCATAAGAACCAGGCAAACAGGCCCTGCGAATTGATAAATTTGCTTTCCACCACCGCCAGCCGCATGCCGACTGTAGCCATGGAACCTTTGTCGTTATAACGGAATGGCTCCCAGAGTGACCGCTTTTCGCCGGAAGAAAGATTTTTTCCAAGTTGCACTGCCTGCTGGACAGCCACCTGCGCCACCTGCTGATGACCTTTCGGATAATCCGGATCGGCCGTCATGTACGATACGTCCCCAATCGCGTATTCATTGTCCATTCCTTTCACCAGGTTGAATGCATCCACCGATACGCGGCCGTTTTTCTGCACCGCTTCCGCAGGAAATCCCCGTACCGGCACACCTACAACGCCCGCCGCCCAAACCAGCGTCGCAGTGCGGATCGACTTGCCGGTGTGCGTG
>DATDOQ010000467.1:0-3604 GCA_035293205.1 Bacteroidia bacterium | reverse complement strand
AGGATTCCCGCAATCATATGGCTTATAATCCACGATCTCAAGCGCCAATCCATCACGTCGGTTGTTAAGAATATGTTTCATGAACTCAGTATCTTCCGTATAAAATATCGCTGTCCCGTTTTTAACTTCCATACGGGTTGTCCCTGGAGAAAAAGACTCTTTCCAGCAATCCGTACAGGTTTTGGCAGAATCAGCAGGCGCTTTTAATTTACAGGCATGCAAATAACTATGTGAAATACGGCTTACCTGGTCAAACCCGTTAGTAACCATTGGAGGATCGCTCGTTGCATATGGAAAAATTGTTGAATGTGCATCTGCAGTTTTATAAAAAGGGCGGATGCCAAATACCTGCACTGCTTTAAACGCACTGTCCTGAGGATTGAAAGAAACGGCCACAGCGGTGAATTCGAAATCTGCATTTAATATGTTGGCGAAATGCGGAGGCGAATGAACCCAGGCATTCACCATATCGGATGCCAGCTGGCCATAGGTCGTATTTACGCTGGGTGCCTTTTCATATTTCCGTTTAATTCGCTTATGCGCATAAGTGGATAAAACATTTTCACCACTACCGACGAAGTCATCTCCTTTATAAAATCGAACCCGGTCATGCGGGGCATATTTGATACGATTGTTTTCCTGGTAATGACTGATAAATGTTTGCTTGATTAAATAGTCGGCGTGATCTTTTGCCGCATGGAACAGAACCGTATCATTTAAAAGTTTGGGTAAGCCGTGCGCCACCCGAACACTGTCGATGCCGGTTTTTACAAGGTGATTAATATAAAGCAGATCGACTTGCGCAGGTACAATTATTTCAGCCGGATGCATTGACTGGCCCACAACCAGGGTCGGCAAACTAAGAAATGAAAAAAGTAACGATAAGATACGCATCAGGGTCATCGTAAAGTTATCGGAAAAGTGGCTGGGGCCGGTTTTGGGGTATTGATTTTTTTGTGTGGTAAATTGATCGCTATAGCAACATTTTTAAAAAGTACCACAGAGGCGCACAGAGGAAAAACGCCTGAATTAAAAAAATCCCAAACCCCATTTCTGGAATTTGGACCCGAAGGCTTTCGGGTTTATTTTTTTTGGAATTTATGAGTAACCGCTTGCACCAGGCAAACCTTTCCACAACTTACTTCGCTTCCTGGATATGCGAAATTTCCACCAGCTCGGCCGGCCATAGATTTTCGGGTCCGTGGCCATAAACTTTTCCATTGATGGTGTCGGGTTTGTAATTTAATTTTCCGGTTACCACGACGTATTTGTTGGCCAAAAAAGGTTCATCGGCGGTATTGCCCCACTTTGTCAGAAACTGTATGAGATTCGTGTAATCTGCCAGCCAAAGGGATGCTTTATAATTGGAAATTTTCGCGTCGTTTTTTGATTGATAAATTGCACGCTTCTCCAGCTCCTGGGTGAAATAGCCGGTGACGTGAACTGTTTTTCCATTGTACTGTTCCGGATTCGCCAGGATTTGCTCAATCGTGAGTGGCCTGTCTGTGCCGGTGAAAGCACAACAGATCAATAAAAACAAAGCAATAACGCTAGGTTTCATGACTTAAAAATAATTCGGTGATATAGGTCCTTTTCTTCTTCCTCATCGTCGTAACGACAGCGCTTCCAGTAATCTTGCCAAACTGCGGACTGTCATGTAAAAATACGAAAAAAAAGCCGGAATTACACGGCTTTTAGGCCTGCTTACAGGCGGAAAGTGGCCTTATCTAATGAGTAGTTTGCCTGTAGTGGATAATGCGCCAGCCCTGAGAATATGGTAAAAATAAAGACCGTCTGCCAGTCCGTTGCGATTAACTTCAGTTTGCGCTGAAAAAACCTTTTGTCGTTTTACTTCCCTCCCCAGCGCATCAAGTATGATGATTTCATCCGGTAGCGGCAGGATGTCGGAGAATTGAAAAGTTGTGGTTTGCGAAAATGGATTTGGATAAACTTCCAGCTGAAATTGATCTTCAGGTTCACTTACGCCAACTGTGCATCCGTCTAATACGACTGCACCGGCATTCACCTGAACAGGAAAATTAATGAGCGTCGGATTACCGGATGTTGTTGCTGTACAGTTTACCGGAGAGCCCGAAAGCAATGTTGATGTAAAACTGAAAGCCAATTCATAGCAACCTGAAATACCAGAGTTGTTGCAACGCACAACATAAACGGATAATGGATCATTAGCGCTGTGTGTAGAAGCCATTATGCCGGCAGCGACGTAACTACTATTGGTAAAGGTTGTAACACCGTTCAGCGTATTATTATATCCGCCATAAGCATTGGCCCAGTTCACAGTGCCTGTCGACGATGTCTGAACCAGGAAACCGTATGGACCGGCTGTGATGTTTTCAATGAAGCCGCTCAAGATAATATTTCCGTTGCCGTCCTCATCCAGCCAGGTTGGATATGTGTCAATCCCCGCCAGTTGATATTTCCGAAACCAGGACAACGTTCCACCTGAATTCAGGCGGGCAATTAGCATCGATTGGTCCTGGTTAATATTCGCCGGGTTTTCATAACCTGCAAGTAGTATGTCACCAGAGGCTGTCACGAGCACATTTTCCCCCTGACAGGATTCAATCGTTCCAATTCTTTTTGCCCAGGCCATTATTCCGGTGGAGCCAACACGTAAAAGGAGCATATCCGTTCCCAATGAATCATTGATGGTGCCGGCCAAAACAAATCCCCCGCCGGTTTCTTTTATTGACTCGAAAAAAATGGTGTTTGCCGCAAAATCATAACTTTTGAACCAAACTACCGACCCTGTTGAACTAAGTTTCACTATAAATCCCCGCCAGTTAAAAGTAGTATCCAATGCTGAACCGGCAATCACAATTCCGCCATCAAACGCCTGAATTACAGACGGCCGCACTTCTATGTAAGCAAAGTCAATTATTTTAGACCAGCTTAATGTTCCGGTTGACGTAGTTTTTATGACCAGCAAGTCATTCGGCCCAAATGGCGGTCCATTTTGACTTTTATCACCAACTAACAAATAACCGCCATCATTTGTTTGAATAGCCCCGTTTAATGTTTCGTATTCAGCGGAACCATAAATGCGGGAGAATATTGTATCTCCGAAACTATTCAACTTAAGCAGGTAAAAGTCAAAGAACCCGGCGCCATAAGAAATTGTTGTTCCTGCCACCATTATACCTCCATCGCTGGTTTGCATAACACTCTTTCCACCATCTTCATCCATATTGCCATAAACCCGCTGCCACGAAGTTTGGGCATTCATGACAAGGGAAAGTACTGTGAAAAATAAAAGGAAGACCTTTTTTATATTCATGTATTTGAACGTTTTATTGAACAAGTATTTTTCCAGTGGAAAGAATTTCGCCTGCGCGCATCACATGGTAAAAATAAAGACCGTCCGCCAGCCCGTTGCGATCCACTTCAGTTCGTGCCGAAAAAACCTGCTGTCGTTTTACTTCCCTGCCGAGCGCATCTGTGATGATGATTTCTTCCGGCAGCGGCATGTTGTCGGGAAATTGAAAAATAGTGGTTTGCGAAAATGGATTGGGGAAAACGGAAATCCCCGGTTGCAAATCGTTTTCGTTCACGCCAACAGGGCAGTTATCGAGGATGATTGAAC
>DATDOQ010000466.1:0-10329 GCA_035293205.1 Bacteroidia bacterium | reverse complement strand
CCCGCCACGCCCGCCTGTCTTCGCGATTTGCTTTCAGACGGTTGTTGAGTGAAACATTGCTGGTTCCGCCGACGCGCATTTTTACCAGCACTTCCGGTAAATAAGCAATCTTTACCTGATGGCGTTCCAGCATCCGTAACATCAGCTCGTAATCAGCGGAAAAACGAAATGATGTATCAAACATTCCAAACTTTTCGTAACATTTGCGGCGAAGGAAAAACGCCGGGTGCGGCGGCATCCATCCTTTCCGGAAAATGCCCGGGTAAAATTTCCCTGACCGCCAGTGCCGGATCACCCTGGAAGTATCCTCCCGGTCAACATACTGAAGGTCGCCATACACCGCGTCTGCGCCTGTTTCCATGAACGTTTGTAAAACCCGCGATAAAACTGTAGGGTGGGCATAAACATCATCCCCGTGAAGAAATGCAATGATTTCGCCGCTGGCAAGGGCTATACCTTTGTTTAATGCAAAATAAATTCCGCCGTCTTTTTCAGAAATAATTTTAGCAATGCGCGCCTTGTATTTATCGGCAATTTGCAAGGTGTTGTCTTTTGACACACCATCTATGATTATGTATTCAATGCCTTGATAATCCTGCCCGGTAACCGATAGCAGGGTGTCTTCAATCGTATCGGCGCTGTTGTAACAGGCGGTTATGACGGAAATTTTCACAGACATATTTCTTCAGGACGAATATACGAACGGCAGGATAAATTGCCCTCGTGTTAAGAAGCGGTGACAAACCGGTCTTTCCCGCTCATATCCTGCAGCAAGCGCACATCGTTATACCCGGCCTTCTGGAAAACAATGCAGGTTTCCGGTCCAAGCGTTTCGTTGATCTCGGCATAAATTTTTCCGCCCGGCTTCAATTTTTGTTTGCCGGCGGCCGCAATGGCTTCGTAAAAAATCAAAGCCCGTTCGTCTGGGACAAACAATGCCAGGTGTGGTTCAAATTCCAAGACGTTGGCCGGCAGGGCGGACTGCTCCGAACGTTTGATATACGGCGGGTTGGAAATAATAAAGAGGCAGGAAGGCAATTTTTCCTGTTGGGACGCATCAAGTAAATCGAGCTGTATGAAATGAATTTCGCAATCATGCTTTTCCGCATTCTTCCGCGCGATGTCGAGCGCCGCCGCGGAAATATCCACCGCGTAAACATGACAACGGGGAAGAAATTTTTTGAGCGTGACCGCGATGCAGCCCGAACCGGTTCCCAGGTCGATGACAGAAAAAGTTTCGTTATGCACCGGGGCTTCGCTTATCAACAGCCGCACCAGCTCCTCCGTTTCCGGTCGTGGCACCAGTACATCCGGGCTGACAATAAAATCGAGGCCGTAAAACCAGGCTTTGCCCAGGATATGTTGTATCGGGCGGCCACGTTTCAGGTCCTTTACCGCGAAATGAAACTTAAGCAGCGCGGATTCATTCACCGTTTTTTTTGGGTTCAGAAGAATGTCCGATTGCGAATAATGCGTGAAATCGGTGAAGCAGTAAAGGGCAAAACGGTCAATTTCCACTCTTGTATAGCGTGGCGACAGTTCCTTGTGGAAATAAGCAAGAATGTCCTGGATTTTATTGGAAGCGATGCGCATCAGGAAACTTCTTTCTTAGGCGCCAATATTTCCGGATTCGGATTTTCAAAACCGGGCACGGTTGACAAGCCTGCTTTTTTTCCTTCGTCCAGCATGAAATTCCATGCCGCGTTCCTTTCATTCGGAATTACGCCATCGATGATCGCTTCGCGGATAGCGGTTTTGATGATACCCACCTGCAGACTTGGCGCAATGCCGAAAGCCGCCATAATATCCTCTCCGGTCACCGGCGGCTGCCAGTTCCGCATCTTATCTTTTTCCTCTATTTCTTTCAGCTTTTCGCGCACCAATCCGAAATTTTTAAGGTAACGTTTCACACGTTCCTCCTGCTTCGAAGTGATATCACTTTCGCATAAAGTCATGAGATCATCGATATCATCGCCCGCGTCAAAAAGCAGGCGGCGCACCGCCGAATCCGTCACGATCTCTTTCGAAAGTACGATGGGCCGCAGGTGCAGCTTCACCAGCTTCTGAACGTATTTCATGCGGTCGTTCAGCGGGAGCTTGAGAGCGGCGAAAATTTTTGGCACCATACGCGCCCCGCGGTCTTCGTGGCCGTGAAAAGTCCAGCCTGCGACCGGCTCAAACCGTTTTGTCGCTGGTTTGGCAATATCATGCAGGATGGCGCTCCACCGCAGCCAGAGGTTGTCCGAACGCTGCGCAACATTATCGAGCACCTGTAATGTGTGGTAAAAATTATCCTTGTGCGCTTTGCCGTTCACCACTTCCACGCCATGCAGCGCCACCAGATCGGGGAAGAAAAAATGCAGCAGACCGGTATCGAACATAAGCTTGAAACCGGCGGAGGGTATTTTGGTGGAAATGATTTTATTCAACTCATCGGTGATGCGCTCCTTCGAAACGATTTTGATGCGCGCCGCATTGCGCGTGATGGAAACCAGCGCTTCCTCGTCGATCCGGAAATCGAGCTGCGTTGCGAATCGGATGGCCCGCATCATTCGCAGGGGATCGTCGGAAAAGGTAAGGTCGGGATCGAGCGGTGTGCGGATGAGCTTACGTTCAAGATCAACACGTCCCCCGAATGAATCGAGCAGCGTGCCGTAAGAACTTTTGTTGAGACTAACCGCCAGCGCGTTGATTGTAAAATCGCGGCGGTTCTGATCGTCCTGGAGGCTGCCGTCTTCCACCGCGGGCTTGCGGCTTTCTTCGCGGTACGATTCTTTCCGCGCGCCCACAAATTCCACTTCCCAGTCGTCGAGCTTGATCTGCGCGGTGCCAAAATTTTTAAACACGTTTACATTAACATTCAAACGCTTCGCTACAGCTTCAGCCAGCATGATCCCAAATGTTTTGTTGCCTGTGCCTTCGCCTACCGCCACGATGTCAATATCCTTGCACAGCCGGCCCAGCAATGCGTCGCGCACAAAACCGCCGATCACATATGCATGTACGCCGATCTTCGCGGCTTCTTCCCCGATAACGGCAAAGACAGGATGTTCGAGGAAACGGACCATTTTTTTAATTGCGGCAAAGGTAGCAAGGAATTAGTCAGTAGTCAGTAGTCAGTAGTCAGTAGTCATTAGGTATTAGGAATTAGGGGATCAATTTTAAAGGTTAAACGTCAATTTTTACTACGTCCCTACTGACTACTGACTACTGACTAAGAAGCCGCTCCAAAATATATTGCGAACCAAACAAGGTCAAGTTATGTTATGGAACAACCCACATAAATCTTTCTTTCTGGTTTTACTTCGTGTCGCTTTCAAATTGCGGGAACGCAAGGGCAGCCACACGTTTCGGGTCAATTGTCAGCGCGCATTTGAAATGTAACTCAGGGCATTGGGAATGACCATGTAGTCCGCAGGGTTTACATTTGAGCGCGACATCCGTTTCGATGATGACAGCCTTTTCGGAAAGCGGTCCGAATCCGAACGCGGGAATGGTGGAACAAAAAATGGCGGTAACCGGCGCATTCACCGAAGAAGCAAAGTGCAGCGGGGCGGAATCGTTCACAAAATTCATTTTCGCTTTTTCCATCAGCGCGATGGATTGCAGGAAGGTAAGTTGACCGCAAAGATTGACGATGTTGTTGCGATTCACCGCGCGCCGGATCTCATCACAAAGTTTCTGATCACCGGGCGCGCCCAATAAATAGATGCGCATTTCTGCAGGAATTTCTTTGATGAGTCCAACCCATTTCTGCGCGGGCCATTGTTTGGTGAACCAGACCGAGGCCGGCGCCATGCACACATAATCGCCTTTGCCGGTGTGATACGAAACGTGGAGCCGGTCAGCTTCGGTCGGATATAAATGCGGTCGCTCCGTATAAGAATCGGTGAGGTGCGCTACCAGGTCGAGGTTGCGTTTCACTTCGTGCTTGCCGGTGCCGATCTCATGCGGAAATTTTCGCGTAAACGCCCATGACCAGGGATTTTTTTCAAACCCCAAACGTTCCTTTGCGCCTGAAACCGCGGTAAGAAAACCGGAAGATCCGAAGCGATGCATGTTCACGACGAGATCATATTTCCTGCCGCGGATTTTTTTGGCGAGACGGAAAAGATTTTTCCACTTATCCTTTTTTTTGTCGAAAACGAGCACTTCGTGGATGAACGGATGACCGGTGAATAAGCTTTCATTTCCCCTGCGCACCAAAAAATCAATTTCAGCTTCCGGGTAATACCGGTGAAGTTTTTCAGCAACGGGCGTGGCCAGGACAACGTCGCCGGTAAAGGCGGTTTGTATGAGGAGAATGCGGTTCAATCGCTGTAAAGATACGCGTCCCGGGTGAGTATCCGTTTAGGGCCGAGGGGAGAAAGGTTACAGCATTCCTGACAAGCAAATTAAAATTTGAAATTTTGTTACCGCGAGGCAGATGTTGGGTTCAATTTTTTAAAAATGCGTATAGGCTGCATTCATTAACCACGGAGGGATGCACGGAGGTATTCACGGAGGAATGCACGGAGGAAGAATTCTAAAATCAAACCCCTTTTCCAATGGCGTTTCGTGATCAGCAGCCTTAGCTAATATGAAGTAAATCCTCCGTGCCCACAGTGCATACCTCACCTTGACCTCCGTGGTTTTCTTTTATCAACTGCTGCTCGCGCGAAATCAAACGGCAACATCATAATCGCGAAGCGCATTATTTAGCGACGTTTTCAGATCCGTGCTTTCTTTTCTTTTTCCAATGATCAGCGCGCAGGGCACATTATATTCCCCAGAAGGAAATTTTTTCGGGTAACTCCCTGGAATAACAACGGAACGCGGCGGGACAAAACTATTATGCACAACCGGTTTTTCGCCCGTAACGTCAATGATTTTTGTCGAGCCGGTGAGTACCACGTTTGCCCCGAGTACGGCTTCTTTGCCAACTCTGCAACCTTCCACAACAATACAGCGTGAACCGATGAATGCGCCATCTTCGATGATGACAGGCGCGGCCTGCACGGGCTCGAGCACACCGCCGATGCCAACGCCACCGCTGAGGTGCACGTCTTTCCCGATCTGCGCGCAGGAGCCCACAGTTGCCCATGTGTCAACCATTGTTCCGCTGTCGACGTACGCGCCGATGTTCACGTAGCTGGGCATAAGAATAACGCCTTTTGCGAGGTAAGCCCCGTAACGCGCCACGGCATGGGGAACAACACGGACCCCCAGCTCCGCGTAATTTTTTTTCAGCGCCATCTTATCGTGGAATTCCAGCGGACCCGCATGAAATGTTTCCATCTGCCGCACCGGGAAGTAAAGGATGACTGCTTTTTTCACCCAGTCATTCACCCGCCAGTCGCTCCCCGGCATTTCCGGCGGATCTGCAACACGCAGCAAACCCTTATCGAGCATTTCCATGGCGGCATTTATTGCCTGCAATGTTTTCGGATCAGCCAGCAGGCTGCGATCGTTCCAGGCGGATTCTATGGTGGTTTGGAGATTTTGCATAATTGGAATTCGCAGTGTTTAGACTTGAAGGGGTGAAATTACGAAATTGTTGGGGGGATGGGTAAGTCAGGATGGTGTGACAAGGTGATGTAGGAGGTGATTGGTTAAGACAATATGGCGAAATGGTGAAGGGGAATTTGTTAGATTTGAAGAGAAGGGGAATTCAAACACGCTATTAAAAGAGCTGCGCAATAGGGATATAATGGAAACAATTATTAAAAAAGAAGATTACAAATCCTGCCTTCAATACATAGATAAATATTGGAGGGAGTTGATTTATTATCATCCGAAAGATAAACATCTGCACCTGGGTTTGCCGAATAAATATGTAATACCCTGTACAGGAATATTCAAAAAAGACCAGTTTTACTGGGACACTTATTTCATCGTTATTGGTTTGGTAAAATGCGGCAAAGTTGATCTTGCCAAAGGAATGATTGATAATCTGGTTTTTCTTTTCAAGAAATTTAATATTATGCCTATGCGAAATCGCTACTATAATCTGGGAATTTCTCAAATACCTTTTTTAACTTCTATGGCTATGGAAGTATTTCAAGCGACAAAACGCAAATCATGGCTTCTTAAAATAATTCAAGCTGCTGAGAGCGAGTTAAAGAATTACTGGATGAATGACGCCTTAGTGGAAAAGCACATTGTCTACAAAAATATGTCAAGATATTGCGACCATTACATTACACACCTTGCTGCTGAACATGAATCGGGATGGGATATGACTTCCCGGTTTAATGACCATTGCCTCGATTATTTGCCCGTTGATTTAAATTCTTGCCTGTATAAATATGAAATTGATATTGCAAAATGGAATAGTAATAAGAAAAAAGTAAATATATATATGGAAAATTCCGAGAAAAGGCAGCGAACAATTTCAAAATTGATGTGGAATGATAAAAAAGGCTTTTTCTTTGATTATAATTATAAGCATAAAAAGCAAAGCAATTTCTATTCATTGGCAGGGTTTTATCCGCTTTGGGCAAAAACGGCCACTTTAAGTCAGGCAATGAAAGTCAGAGATGCGCTTGTTTTGTTTGAATATAAAGGAGGATTGGCAAATACTCAATCTCATTCATTGTCTGATGAGTTTAAACAGCACGATTATCCTAACGGCTGGGCGCAACAGCATTGGATTGTGATCAGGGGTTTGTTAAATTACGGTTTTGAAGAAGACGCTAAACGAATAGCTAAAAAATGGCTGGATTTAAACAAAAATGTATTTTTAAAAACAGGAAAGTTTTGGGAAAAATATAATGTGGTTACATGCAAAGTAGGCGAAAGCAATGCTGACAGGTATCCCACGCAAAGTGGTTTTGGATGGACGAATGCGGTATTTGTCCGCCTTATTAATGAATTTGAGTAAAAATAATTGTTGTCATAATGTGATTAAACCTTGCCCTTATACTTTCAATTATTCTTGCTGTAGGGCTGGGGGCATTTAGTTTTACTTTTTATCAGATTTCTTCCGAAAAGCGACAAACTCTGCAAGTAGAGAACTTCGCCTCGACAGAGTTTGACAGCTTGGGTTTCTATTGGTGGTCTTTTGGTATCTTCGTTTCAATCATCCATATCGTTTGACACTGACTTCGTCAGCTTTCTCGCCCGAATGCCCACAATGTCAACCGTTAACTGCATCGACCGTCAGTGCAAACATCAAACAGACGACAAAAAACAACCAAAAAACAAACCCAACTTATGACAGAAGCACAAAAATCATTACCAATATGGATCCTTATCGTTTCAGGGTTATTTGCATTAATGGAACTTATGGTAAGTGTCGCATTATGCTTTTCACCGCAATCGGTTTTGGAGACCGTTGACCTTGACGCAAAAGGCGTTGACTACATCGTTAATATGTGGGCGGTCCGGCAATTTGCTCTTGGTTTTATCTTTGGTTTTGCAACGATCAAAAGGTCGGCTCCGATGCTGACTATTGCGTATATTTTCTTTTTAGTAATGTTTGTAGGCGACTTCTTTATTGGAATTTCACAAAAGGAAAATTCACTTATTATTAGTGCTATTGTCATGTGTATTATTTCTTCAGTAATGATATTTGCAATAAATCGCAAATCTGCAAAAGGTTAGTGGCAATATTACAGAATGGCAGAATGGAATGAAAAATATTCACCGGACAATAAATACAAATTGACATTTGCCAGTCTTGATTTAATAGTCCATCCAGAATGCATCAGTCGAAAGTAAAATGAACACACTCAACCACAAACCCTTAATCGACCTCCTCCAAAGAGCCTATTCAGCCGAAAAAGCCGCCGCTTTCGCTTACCAGGGACATGCGGGCTCTGTCAGGGATAAAGAAGAAAAAGCAGCGATCAGGCAAATTGAAATTGATGAATGGAACCACCGCCGCGAAGTGCTGGCGATCATGAATGTGTATAATATTCCGGTTTCAAAATATTACGAAATCCGCTTTCACATTCTTGGGAAAATAATTTCCTGTTCCTGCTATGTGATTGGCTGGTTTATGCCGTTTTATTTTGCCGGGAAACTGGAGAGCGGGAATGTCTGTGAGTATTTTCACATGATGCATTATTTTCATGCGCTTGGCATAAAAGAACATGATAAAATACTCTATGAAATGGGCATTAAAGAAAAAGAGCACGAAGTTTATTTCCTGAGTAAGATTCAGGGCAAAAAGCTGTTGCCTTTGTTTGAGAAAATATTTTCCTGGGGTGGAAAGAAAAGTTATAACAATGTGGATCTTGAGAATAAACATCCAATGGAAACTTCCGAGGTTTACTGCAAAAAGTGAAGTTTCCCCTTTGTCTTGTCTCTCACAGCGATTTTTGTAACTTAGACGGATGAAAAAGCTGTTATCGGTTGCAAGCGTTTTTTTCTCCGCATTTTTCTGCGGGGCGCAATCTTTTACCGTTGAAACCGACAGCGTATATTTCACGGGTTCTCCGCAGTCGGCCAGCTTTGCTTCACCTTACATCCGGATTTATAACACCTCTGCCGATACGCTACTCCTGCGATGGGTGCGCGCGCAGGAAAATATTCCGCCTTATTGGCGTTCCTCCGTGTGCACGGAATATTATTGCGCGAGTATTCCCGACGACAGCGCCACCTGGTCATTGCTGCCGGGCGACAGTGATCTGATCTATATTCATATTTATCCCTACGGCTACGCGGATATTGGAAATGTGGTTTTGAATCTCCGCGACCTTAACGGAACTACAGCTTATGACCTCACCTATTTTGCCGAATCGCCTTTATCGATAAACGAATATCCGGCGAAGTATCCGCTGGCAGTCTGGCCAACTGTTGCCGTTGATTTTCTCAATCTGGAAATTCCGGAAGGCGCACAAAGCATACAAATCTTCGGTATAGCTGGAAATTTAGTGGCCACTTACTCTGTGGGAAATGGTTCCATGCAGATTCCTGTCATAGAATTTGCCAGCGGTGTGTATGCAGTGATCGTAACCGGAAAAAATTCGGTGTACAGGTCAATCTTTGTCCGCGAATAGGGCAGTCCCTTTATTTATTATCAGTTTTTGACGATCACCAGGAGCGGGGAATCAAAAATGCTGCCCGGTGAAATCATCGGCTCATCGTATGGAATTTTCTTTCCGTAACGTTCTTTCAGGTGTTTCTGAACAAGCGGGTGGGTGAGATCATAAGTTTTCAATGGTTGCAGCTCGCCGACTTTCAGACCTGTTGATTCGTGGTACGCTTTCCAGACCAGCTCTGAACAATATACGTTCTCGTCCGACCATCCGAACCAGAGATCATAATTTTTTCCGAGGCGTTTGTGAACAGACGCACGCATTTTTTCCATCACTGCGGGAGTGAGAATGCTGTCATTTTTTGCAAGCCGCTTGATGACAAAATAATCGCTGTCGCCCCGGGCGATGAATTCTTTAACCGGAGTTTTCACCACCGGCTGAATCGCTTCATAAACATACCAGTGTCCGTTGTCCTGAAAAAGCAATCCGCAATGGCTATACTTTGAATGCGTCGCGTATTGTATGGCGAGGCTCTGTCCGCTCCTGGAAGTCTGAAAAATGATGTCTCCGTCGTGCCAGGCGGTGTCAATTTTCTCTTTTTCAATTTTTATTTTTTTTGAAGAGGCTGATTCCGCATCAAGGCAGGCAGTTAAGGAACAAACATTGATCAGCGCTGCAAGCAGAAGCGTTTTGAGAGTCACGTTCATATCATTTAAATATAGCAAGAAGCGAATGACGGCCCTCAAAGGCAACTCATAAGATGTGTTAAGAAATCACGCGAAATAAAATAATTTTCAGGCAATAGAAAATCGTAACTGTGAACTCCAAAGCCCCGGAGGGGCGAACTATCGGTAAAAGAAACGTATCGATCTGACAGACAGGCGCAACTAACGTTACCACGAAGCAAAAAACCTATACGCCCGTAAAGCGGAAATGCTGTTCGTACACTATCAAGCTACGAGTATCACCCCGCATTCGCAAAATGGCCGGCAACCACTGCAACCAGCGCCGCCGTTTCGGTCCGGAGACGCGTTTCGCCCAAAGTCACAGGTATAAAACCTGCTTTCAACGCTGCATCTATTTCACCCGGTGAAAAATCGCCTTCGGGTCCGATCAGGATTAAAATATCTCCTCCCGGTGTGATCTTTTTCTGCAAAGGATGTTTTTCCCCTTCAGAACAATGCGCGATGAATTTTTGCTGAATGGTTGTCGAAACAGAAATTATTTCTTCAAATGATACCATGTCCCGGATTTTCGGCAGCCACGCTTGCTGCGATTGTTTCATGGCTGCGATCGCCAGCTTTTCAAGGCGTTCTTTTTTAATGCTGACGCGTTCCGAATGTTCACAATGCATGAGCGTTAGCCT
>DATDOQ010000465.1:0-2184 GCA_035293205.1 Bacteroidia bacterium | reverse complement strand
TTGGAAATCGATTCAAGCGTGCGGATCTCAATGGTATTTTCCGTCAGCGCCTGGTCAAGCTGCTCCTCGGTGGTGGCAAGATGCTCTACCAGCTGACGATAAGTAAGATTCCTGGCATTCAGCACAGCAATAATTCGCTCCTTCAGATCCGGAACGGTATGATGCGCTTCGTCGTTATAAATAATTTTCATTGACTTAATGAGAAGTTGGGGCCTGGGGCGGAGTAGCTGATTTCGCAGGAGGCAGCTCGCTTTTAAATGTTTTCAAAAACTCTTCCCATGTCATGGTTAATTCTTTGTCATTTGCGTAATAATGAAGATACGGCTCAAATTTATCGGGCGGATAATAACCCTGTAAAATAGTAAGCTTCAAACGGTCTTTGCTGATGAAAGCATAAGAAGGATAGGACATTTTTCCCCGCAAAACCGTGGCGGCAAAATCGTGCACGCTGCGCTGACCAGCAGCGCCCCTGTTCCAGAATTTTTGTCCGTTATACGTGACGGTGTCATGCGTTTCCGCGTCGAACTTCACGCAATAATAATTCGCATTCATGTATTTCGCAATGGTTGGATCCATGAAGGTGTTTTTATCCATCACTTTGCACCAGCCGCACCAGGAAGTGTTGATGTCAAGAAATATTTTACGGGGATTCTTGTCGCTGAGCGCCTGCGCCTCTTCGATGGAATACCATTTGACGCCCGTGGTTTCTTCAGCAGAAACATTACTTGTAACGGGCATAAAACCGGCGGTGATTAAACCGGCAGAAACGAGACTAATCAGACAGATAATTACTTTACGCATTGCTTACGAAGTTACGGAAATTCAGGTTTAATGCACAATCCATAAACAAAAGACGGGCCATGCGGGCAGGGCAAGAAAAAAACCGGCCCCTTTAGAAGAAAGCCGGTTTTAATAAAAGTTAATCGCATCAGCGGACGCCGTGCATCATGGTCAATAACCTTTTTGAAAGGAAGAATAGTATGATAGCCGCGACACCTGCCATCACAACGAAAATCATAAAGAAATCATAGAGATTGTCTATTTCCATTCCCAGGAATTTTTTAGGATTCGGGTAAGATTCCATCGCGACAGCCGCTTTAATCTCACCCCGTTTGGCATCGTCTTTAACGACATTATCGAGTTGAAGGCTTGCGACAGGTACAGATTCTATCCCACGAATGGTTTCTTTATGCGCGTATTCAATTGTCCCAATCTCTGCCGGGTATTTTACCTTCAGCGAGTCAACAAAAGCGACAGGCGCCATTGGCTCCGGGTACAATTTGCTGAGCATACCTGCGAAATCATTTGCCATTGCATTGCTCATAAACCAGATCCCCATCAGCAGCGACGCAAGGCGAACTGGCGCAAGTCGTGCGACCATTGACAATCCGATTGGTGAAAGACATAACTCACCAAGCGTATGAATAAGGTACATGCTCAACAGCCAAAACATGCTTGTTTTTTCCGCGGCGGTAGCGCCTTTAACGCCAAAAGCTATGATCAGGTAACCAAGGGCTAACAGAAAAAGTCCAATAGACTGCTTAACCGGGGAAGCCGGTTCGCGATTACGGGCGCCAAGTGAGGTCCAGAGAATTGCAAAAATCGGGGCAAAAACAATGATGGCAAGCGGATTTATTGACTGGAACCAGCTGGCCGGCATTTCCCAGCCAAAGATGGAGCGGTCAGTCTGATCGTCGGCAAATAGTGTGAGTGACGCACCGGCCTGTTCGAAGGCGGACCAGAAGAAAATCACAAAGAATGCGATAATATAAATGACCCAGATCCGATCGCGTTCATCTTTTTTAAGCGTTGGATCAGTAATAATAAATCCGGAAGCGGCAATGGATGTGGCGAAGATCAGTGTGCTTACAAAGTTGAAGCCGACGAAATACATAAAGATGAACCACAGACCGGCATAAATTGCCAGCCAAAGCGCGATCCGCTCCATGCTGAATTCTTTTACAGCAGCGCCCGCGGCGTCAACAGTTGGTTCCGTACGCTTTTCTGGCTTGATACCAACAGGCCTCCCATCTGCAGTAATAATATATTTCTTTTTCAAGGATTCAAAAACAACTATGCCGATTATCATGCCAACGCCGGCAGCAAAAAAGCCCCATCGGTAATCAATTTCTGCTGCTAGTGTACCGCAAACCAGTGGAGAGAAGAACGCACCAAGATTAATAC
>DATDOQ010000464.1:0-5657 GCA_035293205.1 Bacteroidia bacterium | reverse complement strand
CCATTTTCTATGTAATTTTTCAGGATCGCCCGCGCCTGGAACGTGTCCTGCGCTGTTGCCTTCGCCAGGTAATTATCAGCAAGCAGCAGCAATCCTTTTCCGCTCCAGTTAGAAAATCCAGCGAAATCATTGATCTGTTTCAACAGCGCTTTTTCCGCGCCTTTGTAATCTTTGTTATCGAAAATTATTTGACATTGGTGAAACCTTGATTCCGCGGCTATCTCTGATTGCGGCAGCTTTGTTTCCGCTTCTTTAAAATTTTTTGCCGCCTCTGTTTTATTTCCTTTTGCAAGCGCTGATTTTCCCAAATGATAATAAGCAGTTCCATAAATCTCATTAGCGAGATTTTTGATGGCAATAACTTTTTCGGCGTAAAATGCGGCGGAATCTGCATTCCCCAGGTTCATCCAGCTATTCATGAGGTTTACTCGCGCATTATTTTTAAGCTCGGCGGTGCTGCCCTCGCGCTCCAACTGTCCGAAATAAGTTGCCGCATTCACATAATCCTTTTGCTTGTAATAAATGAGCGACACCTTGATGAGCGCACGTTCGCGGTAGCGTGTCTGTCCTTTTTCCAGAACGGCAAGATAACCGGAAAGCGCGCCGGCATGGTCATTGCTTTTGCCGGCACATTCCGCGCGCATGAATTGAATATCGGTAATGTAAATGCCGGCCGGGTATTTCAGTAAATATTTTCCAGCCTGATTCAGCACTTCACTGCAGTTCCCAGCACGGTAAGCGCGGTCCGCAACCACCCACGCGGTGCTGTCGGCCACAGCCACGGGTTCTGAAAAACCTTGTTCAGCGGCAAAACTTTCCCAACTTTCAAGCGCGCCTTTCCCGATGTAAATTGATTTTATTTCCGCCATTATATCTTTGAACTCATTGGTGCCGCCTGCCTTTGCAAGCGGAACGGCTTTTTTATAATTCAAAAGTGCATTATCGTAATCCTTTTTGGCCTGGTAGATCAGCGCCATGTTTTTCAGACAGGCAAGCTGGTATTCACTTTTTGGAAATTGCGTGTAGACCCGGTTATAAGCTTCAAGCGCCGCGTCATAATTGCGCATATCATGCAGGGTTCTTGCTTCCTGGTATTGCGCCGTGGCGAGGATGCCCGACTGGCCATAGGTTTCGCGCAGCTTCTTCAGCAGATCGGCTTTTTCCTGGCTCTTGCCGAGGAAACCAAGCGCCATCGCCTGCTGGAACATGGCATAATCTTTATCGCGTTGGTCGGTCGATGGTTGCGCCACCGCTTTGCCATAAAATTCCGCTGAATTGATGAAATCGCGCAGACGGAAATAACCGTCACCCATCCGGACATAGGCGTCAAAAATCCGTTCGTCCGCATCCACCTCCGATTTGTTTGCAATATATTTTCTGAACCAGATCATGGAATTCGCATACGCGGTTTTTGCCGCGGCAGGAATCTCAATCGATGTGCCCCTGGAAATTTGCGCCTGCTGGTAATAACAATAACCGATGTTATAATTCGCCGTATTGTAATTGTTCATGACAGACGCGCCGGGTGTAAACAAAAATGCTTTATAGGCTTCGATGGCTTTAGCATACGCTATCGTGTCGGACTTGTCAGCTTTCGCGTACCAACAACCGCCTTTCCAGTAATTCGCATTCGCGTTCAGCTCACGGCTGACCGGATACTGTTGCGATTTATCGAAATGAATGATGGCGTTGTCATAATCGCCACTTTTGTAAAGAATGATTCCCTGGTTATAGGCAACCTGCTGGTAAGTGCCGAACATGGTTGGCGGAAGCGATTTAATATGTTCCAAAGAAACTAGCGCGTTCTTGTAATTTTTTGAAGCGAGGTAAACGTTTGTCAGAAGGGTATATGCTTCATCCCGCCGCGGCGTGTTTGGAAATTCAAACAGGTATTGATCAAGCGCGACAATGGCCTCGTTAAACGGGTTGAATGAAAGTTCGTAGCTGAGTCGCGCGTAATTGAACAGGGCATCTTCCCGCACAACCGGGTCAAATTTCATAGACGATGCCTGGCCGAAGGAACCTCTTGCAGCAAGCTTGTTTCCTGTTTTCACATAACAATCGGCAAGATGGTACCAGGAATTTTGCGCGAGCGCATCGGTTGAATCCGCGATGGCATCCTGGAAAAAACGGATGGCGCTGGCGCAGCTGTCTGCCTTGTAATAAGCATAACCAAGCTCGTACGCATCCGCGCGCGTAAATTTTCGTGTTCCTGCGTGATACTGCTCCAGGAAAGGGATCGCGTTTTTATAACGGCCGGTCCGGTACCAGGATGCCCCGATCAGGTGCGCGATCTCATCGGCCCGCTTCGCTGAATCGAGCAGCGGCGGCGCGTAGCTGATCACATCATTGTAACGGCCCTGCAAAAAATAGATCTGCGCGATGTAAAATGGAATGACAGGACCAAACGTTTCATCCGCCGAAAGTTTCTGAAATCCCTGCAGCGCGGTTTCGTAATTGCCATGGGTGTAAGAAATATGCGAATAATAATAGGTGGCCGGCGGCGCATACTTCGATGCAAGATCCTTTATTTCGAAAAAATCCGTTTTTGCTGAATCGGTGTGACCAAGCTCAAAATGCGCGTACCCGCGTTTAAAATAATATTCGGAAATCTCTTCTCCCTGCAAATCGTAGATCTGCACCTGCCGGAACCAGGCGAGCACATCGTCGTATCTTTTGCGCCGGTAATTGTACCTCCCGAGCTGGTAGCGCACACGCTGGCATTTGGGCGATTCGGGATGATCGGCCAGAAATTGTTTCAGGCGCAGCTCGGCGTCCTTATGAAAAAGCTCCACCGCGCAGAGAGCAGCATAATAATTCGCGTCAATGACCTGCAGGTTCTTTTTATCAGGAGCGCTGTGGGAAAAACGGTCAAAGACTTCCTGCGCTTCCGCGTATTTCTGTTTTTCGAAAAGATCGAGGCCCTTCCGGAATTCAACGTCGGGCCCAAGATACACCTGTGTCTGCTGCCCAATGGAAAACCGGGGAAGAAACAGAAGAGAAAGACAAAACAACAAGCTGAAGCGCGATGCGCCCATGAGGGAATATTTTAGCCTTTAAAAATAGTATGGTCTGTTCCATCAGCCTGCCGTGAAATGGTTTAGTTATTAACGAAAGACTGTTAAGATTATTGCCGCTTCATTGGCTGCGGTCCATCACTTTACGTTGAAGAGCACCTTCTTTTTTTTATTTAACAAACAGCACTTCAAACGTACTTCAGAATTTCTCGTTACGTTTGCACTTCTTCCTATGGGACTCGACTCCATCATCCGCCTTGAAAAGGTTTCTGTTTTCCAGAAACACAACATGGTGCTCGCCAATGTCACCTTCACGATCGACAAGGGCGAATTTGTTTACCTGGTGGGAAAAACCGGCAGCGGCAAAAGTTCGCTTATGCGGACGCTTTATGCGGATGTGCCACTTGCAGGCGGCAGCGCGCATATTGCAGGCTATGATCTTTCTACAATAAAATTGAAGGCGGTCCCTTTCCTGCGGCGCAAAATCGGGATCGTGTTCCAGGATTTCCAGCTCCTTTACGACAGGAGCGTGAATGAAAATCTTTACTTCGTGCTGAAAGCCACAGGATGGGACGACAAGAAAAAAATGCAGGACCGCGCTCTTGAGGTGCTGGACAAGGTTGGCCTGGCAACAAAAGGACACAAGCTTCCGCACGAACTTTCAGGTGGCGAGCAGCAACGTGTTTCCATCGCGCGCGCACTTTTGAATAACCCCGAAGTTATCCTCGCTGATGAGCCCACCGGCAATCTCGACCCCGAAACTTCAGAAGGAATCATCCGTCTCCTTATGGACATCAGCAAAACCGGCCGCGCAGTGATGATCGCCACACACGATATGCTCGTAGTGCAGCGTTTTCCCTCGCGCACACTCAGGTGTGAAAATGGGGGCGTAGTGGAGAAAGAGTTGGTTGAGTAGTTGGTTGGTTGGGTAGTTGAGTGGCGAGTAACAAACTTTTCTCCGTGTCCCTCCGTGAATACCTCCGTTTCCCCTCCGTGGTTCTATTTAAAAATGCTGCTGCACGCATTCAATTATCTATGCACAGTATTGCCAGGAAGAAAAAGATAGGCCTTATTGGTCAAATAAACGACAGTAGCTTTTCCGCGTTCACTTTATTGGAAAACCGCTCCAGCAGAATCTTTCCTCTTCTTTCAATTTCATCCGTCGCGATATCCTTTTCGAAAAGTTCATTCAGGCGCGCTTTCATCGCCGGCGCAGTTTCCGCAACCGTACAAAGCGATTCGACGCCGGTATTGGCAACCATCGGGGGATTGACCAAACAATAACGCCCGCGAAATAAGGCCGCCAACAGTTTCAGCTTGATACCTGTCGCCTGGAATGTCGGCAGAATGTTTACGTGGGCGGTCGCGATCAACCGGTCAATTTCGTTCGTGGGAATATTTGCTTCAAGCTGGATGTTGTTTTTTCCCTTCATCGCTTTCAGCAGCCCGGACGAAGGATTATTACCCGCGATTATCAGCTTGTGCGGCGAATCATTGAAAACTTCGTTCACCAGGAACAATGCAGCCTGATTGTTTTCCCCCACTTCGAGGTTGCCATGGTATAAAGCAAAATCGCCTCTGCCCGGTTTGATCTCTACCGCTTCGTACGGGTGAAATGCCATCACGTGATGCACATTCCGGTAGCGGGTTGCCAGCGCGCGCGCATCGGCCGGCGAGATGGCAAAAATATGATCCGCGCAGGCCAGGTTTTCTTCAAATGCCTGTAGCTTGCGGGCCTCCCTGCGGAAATACCAGCGTTTCGAAAAATTGCGTTCCACATCCGCCAGCCCGCGGTAATAATCGTGCTCGATGTTATGCGTGCGAACCAGCTTTTTTTTGCGCTCGATCTCCGGAGCAGAAAGGTATGCGCAGGTATGCAGGCCCTCAAAAAGAATAGGAATATCATCTGCCGCCAGCTTTCGCAACAATTGTTCCGACCGCCGGGAAGCAATAATATACGGCTCCCGTGAGAACACCAGCCGGCGATTAGTCCGCCGCGCGTAATAATGAACCGTATGGGCGATCGCCTTCAGCTCCGGCGATTCTTCCCTTCCGTAATGAAAACAATGCAGGTGAATTTCCACTCCCAGCGCTTTCAACGCTTTTGCCTTATAATAAACGTCGATCACCCCGCCATAATTCGCAGGAAAAGGAATGTCGAAAGAAACTATATGAAGTCGTTTGCGGCTCACTTCAGGTGTCAAAAACGGCAACGAATCTACGAAATAGCGTGCGGATAATATGCGCGGCCCTTCAAAAACGGTTAGAAACTATGCAGGCGGCATCAACCGGCGCGCTGGCCCGTGCGAATTAGCTTATTCTTTCATCACATTTTTCTTCTCTCTTACCAATCTTCCTTCCTCCAACATTTTCCCACTTGTCCCCCAAATCGTAGCGCAGGAGAATTTTCCCATTAATCCCATTTTCCCATTTTCCCATTCATACGCCAAACTTTAACCGAAGGCGGATCTACATTCTCACAAAAACCTGCTAAAGACATCCCTTAACTTCTCCTCTTCATTTTCCCAGGTAAGCGCGCCGGCAGCCACATCCGTATTTTTTTTCCAGGTCACATAATCCGTGCTTCCCAGCATTTCGCGGATTATTACCGCAAGTTCATATGGATCATGCGTGCTGATC
>DATDOQ010000463.1:0-6196 GCA_035293205.1 Bacteroidia bacterium | reverse complement strand
ATTGCACCTTGAACACGGATATTTTTAATCACTCTTATTATATCGCGCAAAAAACCAAAGATGCGATCGTTGACCAGTTCCGGAAAAAATACAATCGCCGTCCTTCGGTTGACACGGAGTTGCCAACCTTGCGCATCAATATTCATATTTCGCGGGAAGATGTGAATGTTTCACTCGACAGCTCCGGTTCTTCGCTGCACAAACGAGGTTATCGCGAAGTGGCCGGCATGGCCCCGATGAACGAGGTGCTGGCGGCCGGCATCATTCTGCTTACCGGCTGGCATCCGCGCCGCCGGCTGATAGATCCCATGTGCGGCTCTGGAACTATTCCCATCGAAGCGGCATTGTATGCGAATAATATTCCACCCGGTTATTTCCGGAAAAAATTCGGATTTGAACTTTGGAATGATTTTGAGCCGGAGTTGTGGGAAAAGATAACGGACTCTGCCCTTGACCGGATCAGCAATGAAATGCAGGATGTGACCGCGCTTGAAATTTCGGAAGCTACGCTGAAAATTGCGCAGGAAAACATTCTCCGGGCGAAAGTGGAAGATGTCATCAAAACAATTCACGCCGATTTTTTCGAATGGATCCCGCCAGAAGGAACGGGCATGCTGATCATGAATCCACCTTACGGGGAACGGCTTGACACGGATGATTCACTCGCCTTTTATAAGCAGATCGGAGCAACGCTGAAGAAAAATTACAATGGTTACGATGCCTGGTTGATCAGCTCCAACATAGAAGCGATCCATGAGATCGGCCTTCGGCCTTCGCGAAAAATAACTTTGTTCAATGGTCCGCTTGAATGCAGGCTGCTGAAATATGAAATGTACGCGGGAACTAAGAAAATTCACAAGTTGAGGAGTGAGAATGGAGGGAGGAGGGAGGAGGAAGGAGAGCTGAGAACTGAATGAAGAGAACTGAGAACTGAGAACTGAGAATTGAGGGTTGAGAATGAAAATGTGGTAATGTGAGAATGTGGTAATGGGAAAATGGGAAAATGGGGATAATGGGGAAAATGGGAAAATGAGAAAATGGGGAAAATGGGAAAATGTGGATAATCGGAAAATGGGGGTAATGAGGATTGGGTAATGAGGGTTGAGAACTGAGGGATCCGCCTACGCTGAAGCTTCGGCGGACAAGGGAGGGATGAGAAAGCGGATTTATTTTCATTGCCGGCGATGGCTAAAAGCGTTAATTAATAAGGAAATATCAATGCAAAAAGGCGGCATGACTTTCATATATATCGTTGGACTTTGTCTGATAGTCGGAATCTTAGGTGAAATGCTCTTTTACCTTGACATTACTCAATTCAGCGGGATTACACAGACATCAGCTGGTATTGGACGACTTGGTGGTCTAATTTTAATTCTCAGTCATGGGACTCTGAAAAATGATAAACCTTTTTTCCATCTGATATTAATCTTTCTTTGCGTGACAATTATTGGCGCAATGATAAAAATTATGCATTTGCCTGGTGCTAATCTTATTATTTTAACTGGATTTATCACCTTGCCGGTAATTTACTTTATACATTTTTTCAAAAAGCACGATAAACATCATCTTGACATTTTAAAGGCTATATGGGTAGGAATTTTTTGCATGGCTGCGATTTTCTTGATTCTGCATTTTCCATACGCACTTGTATTAAAAAGAATTGAAGGACTATTGTTTTTAATATTGTTTGCTGATTTTGCATATGTACAATACCGGAAATCAAGCCTAGGGGCTGATGCAAATTAAATCTGAGTGGTTATTAAAAAAATAATCTATAAAGCAGGCGTGATTTTAAACCATTAATACATGCGTAATTTCGGAATATTTTTTTATTATTCGTATTTCGTACTATTTCGTATTTCGTACTATTTCGTATTTCGTACTATTTCCTATTTCGTACTATTTCGTATAATTCGTATTTCGTACTATTTCGTATAATTCGTATTTCGCACTTATTCGTAAATCGTAATTTGTAAATGCAATAATGAAATCAATCGCAGTTTTTACTTCGGGCGGGGATTCTCCGGGGATGAATGCATGTGTGCGCGCTGTGGTGCGGACGGCGCTTGCGGAGAGCATGGAGGTTTTCGGCATCCGTTACGGTTATGAAGGAATGATCGACGGCGATTTTTTCCGCATGGATGCCAAATCTGTCGCAAACATTATTCACCGTGGCGGAACAATTTTGAAAACAATGCGGAGCAAACGGTTTCCAACGAAAGAAGGGATGGAAGCTGCAAAAGCCCAGCTTGAAAAGTTTGGAATAGAAGGTGTGGTTGCAATTGGAGGTGATGGTACATTCCGGGGCGCGCTTGAATTTTCCTCCATCTGCAATATTCCGTTTGTTGGTTGTCCGGGCACGATCGACAATGACCTGGTGGGGACGGATTTTACGATCGGTTATGATACGGCGATTAATACGGTGATCGAAGCGGTGGACAAGATCAGGGAAACGGCGGAATCGCATAACCGCGTTTTTATCGTGGAAGTAATGGGCCGCGATGCCGGATTGATCGCGCTTTATAGCGGAATAGGAGCTGGAGCGGAAGGCATTCTTATTCCGGAAACCAAAAATGACCTGGCGCCAATTCTCGATCAGCTTGGCAAAAGCCGCCGTGAAAAATCTTCCAAGATCATCATCGTCGCTGAAGGAGATGAAGCGGGTGGGGCGTTCAAGGTCGCGGATGAAGTAAAAAAAAGATTCCCGGCGCTAGATGTTCGCGTTACCGTGCTGGGTCACATTCAGCGGGGTGGCTCTCCTACCTGCATGGAGCGCGTGAACGCCAGCCGGATGGGTTATGCAGCGGTCAAAGCCCTAATCAGCGGGGAAAAACAAATTATGATCGGAATAGTGGATAAAAAAATTGTTTACACTTCTTTCGCCTCCGCCACAAAACATTTGCAGGAGCCGGATCCAGGATTGATTGAAATGATCAGCGTTCTGGCCCGCTGAAAAATTATCTTTGTATTAAAATAATTTGCAGCGATCGTCCGACATCACGGTATGCTCTTGTGTCCCGGATTGAACCTGCTTATATTGACAAAAAATATTACAGAAAAGATAACGCTGCTTGTGCCACGGGGAAAAACAAAAACAGTAGAAGGAATTTTTGAGCTCGAATGCGGACTTGAGGCAGAAGTTGCGGTTTCGATCCACAAGCTGAACAAAACGCACTGGAATCAATGTGTGCCGGAAAACAATTTATTCCTGCAGGCTGAATTCCTGGGCGAATTCGAAGATACCGCGAACACCCATCTCGAATTCCGCTATGTGCTGCTGCGTGCCGGTAATAAACCTGCCGGGGTGCTCTACTACCAGGTCATTCATCTCACCGCTGATGAAATTGGTTATATTCTCAGGCCTGTCGCTTCTTCCGGAAGCGGGCTTGCCGGACAATGGACGGAATGGGTGCGGCGCCTGCGCGAACAAAAAGGGTTTCGTGTCCTGATCTCGGGAAATAATTTTATAAGCGGCGAATATGGAATCGCAATCAGCAAAAATGGTGATCCGGTACAGGTAATGGATGCGTTTGCAGAAACTGCAAAGCTCATCGCAAAGAACGATCGTAATCCGGCAAAAATTTCCGCCATCCTCGTCAAAGATTATTTCCCAGGCAGTACAAAAATGCCGGTTGACCGCCTGAAGAAAAAACATTTTCACCGTTTCCAGGTAGAACCTGAAATGATTGTTCCGCTTAATAAAAGCTGGATAACTTTTCAGGATTATGTGAACGCGATGTCAAAAAAATACCGCAACCGGTTGAAAATGGTTTATAAAATATCCGCGGCACTGAAACTGGTGGAAATGGATGAGTCAATGTTGCGCAAAAAACAGGATGAAATCAACCAGCTTTACCTGAATGTCCACCGGCGTGCAAAATTCCGCCTGGCCGCGCTCGGCGAAAAATATTTTGCAGGCATGAAGGCGGCTTTCCCGGATAAATTCCGGGTAACGGGATATTTTCTTGAAAACAAGCTGGTGGCATTCCGATCCTCATTTCTGACAGAAAACCATCTCGAAGCACATTTTATCGGAATCGATTATTCGCTTAACGCGGAATTAAATCTTTACCAACGGATACTTTACGATTTTGTCAGCGAGGGGATTCTTTCAGGCGTGCCGGCAGTTTTTCTGGGACGAACCGCTGCAGAAATTAAATCCACAGTCGGCGCAGAGCCCCATGACCTGGTTTGTTTCATCCGTCACCGTAATAATTTTTCAAACCAGGTGATCCGTCCATTCATTGATTACCTGCAGCCTTCAGATTGGATCCCACGAAATCCTTTCACGAAAACCATTGAAACGGTTGAGATTTAAAGGTTTTCTATTCCCTTTGCGTTATCTTAGCAAAGTTTAAGCACACCTAAATTTTTGAACGGTTGCATGAGAAAATTTCATGTTTGCCTTTACCTGTTTGTATCAGTTTGTACCTGCGATGTTCATGCGCAACAAGGTATCCACGGTCCCCGCACGGTAACGGCTTCCAATACGATTGTAAACGAATACAGCGCAATTACTGCTTATGTTCCATCCGGATCAACTTCAATTCCGGTTGCAAACAGCGGTTTAAATGCCAACGGCAGATTTGTTTCCACACTACAGCCCGGTGATCTGATCATGCTTTATCAGGTTACAGGCACCATTATTAAAAGTCTTTATGAAGTTGTCAACGGGGCCGATACCACATGGGGCAAAGTGCAATTTTCGGGCGATTATTACAGCACGGGCCTATATGAATTCAGGCAGGTTGTTTCAGTTCCGAATGCAACCACTATCATCATCGATTGTCCTACCAGTTATGAATACCTTATAACAACAGCAACGGTCAAACATCCAATGGTGGTGCGCGTACCGCGTTTTACAACGCTTACAATCAATTCAGGTGGTGTATTAACGTGTGATGACTGGAATGGAAGCACCGGCGGTGTGCTCGCAGTTGAAGTGCAGGGAAATGCAACGATCAATGCAGGCGGACTAATTGACGCTACCGGAAAAGGATTCCGCGGTGGAACATTGGCTGGCGATAACGCTACTGCATTTGGAGTTAATTCAACTTATTCAACCAACAATTCGCTGGGTGCGGAAAAAGGTGAAGGAGTTGCAGGCTACCAGGCGGAATACGATGTTTTTGGCGGAAGATATTGCCGTGCCCCGGGGGCAAACGGTGGTGGTGGCGGAGACGGACATAATGGCGGTGGCGGTGGCGGTGCGAATGCGCCGAACAGTACAAGCGCGTCTGCGTACTGGAGTGGATTAGGCGTGCCTGATCAGAGCGTGGCAGGATGGGGCACTGCATGGTCTATCGAACCACCCGCGGGCACAATGAATCTCCGGACGAATGCAAATTCTGCAGGAGGAGGAAAAGGCGGCTATACTTTTTCGGGCAGTAATCAGAATGCCACCACTGCTCCTCCCGGAAACGCGGTCTGGGGTGGTGATGCCCGCAACCATGAAGCGGCAGGTCTCGGTGGAAGACCGCTCGATTATTCAAACGGCCGGTTATTTCTCGGCGGAGGCGGAGGAGCCGGTGACCAGAATGATCTTTATGGAGGAAGCGGTGGTGATGGTGGCGGTCTGATTTATTTAATGGTATTTGGAAATATATCCGGCGGCGGAACAGTTACTTCGAATGGACTCAACGGACAGGACGCGCTGGGAACTCCACCTTCTAACAGTTATTCGGGTAAAGACGCCGCGGGTGGTGGCGGTGCAGGTGGAACGATTGTATTGAATGCAGTTGGCGGCGTTGCAAATACACTTACGCTGAACACGAACGGCGGTAATGGCGGAAACCAGGTAATGACGCGTGGAATTTTTTTTATTGGGGCTATTAATGAGGCGGAAGGTCCGGGCGGCGGCGGCGGTGGCGGATACATTGCTGTTTCATCCGGCGCTCCCACAAGAAATTCAAATGCCGGCGTTAACGGAACAACGAATTCTGATGCATTGACGGAATTTCTTCCCAATGGCGCAACACGCGGCTGCCCAGGAACGAATAACGCCACGATCAACAATTTCACGCTCGCGGCAAACAGCATCACCATCTGCAGCGGTTCTTCCGTTACGCTGAACGCAATTATTACCGGAACGCTTCCACCGGGAGCTACGATCACCTGGTGGGATGCAATGGTCGGTGGAAATATTGTTGGAACCGGTGCTTCCTGGACAACACCTGTTTTAACTGCCACAACAACT
>DATDOQ010000462.1:0-5978 GCA_035293205.1 Bacteroidia bacterium | reverse complement strand
GCTATCCGCGAATGATGATCCCCCCGGATCAACCGGTGAGTGATCATGTTTCCATTTTTCATTCCGGATGCTGATGATTCCCTGCCGTGTGAATAACAAACCATGTCGCGCGTTTCTCGTCGGCAAAACGCAGTCAAACATATCTATACCGAGACCGATACATTCAAGTATGTTTGCCGGGGTGCCAACACCCATCAGGTAACGCGGTTTCTCCTCCGGCAAAATTGATGTTACAAGCTCCGTCAATGCATACATTTCTTCTGCCGGCTCGCCAACTGAAAGTCCGCCGATCGCATTTCCTTCACATCCGCGCGAAGCGACAAATTCGGCTGAAACTTTTCGCAGGTCTTTATAAGTGCTTCCCTGGACGATCGGGAAAAGTGATTGCGGAAATCCATATTTAGATTCCGTGGATTCAAACCGTTTGATGCACCTGTCCAGCCAGCGGTGCGTCATTTCCATTGAAACTTTCGCTTCTTCATATTCGCATGGCCAGGCGGTACATTCGTCAAATGCCATAATAATGTCGGCGCCGATGGTTCGCTGGATATCCATCACATTTTCCGGTGTGAATAAATGTTTCGAACCGTCAATATGGGAGGCAAACTCAACTCCTTCTTCTTTCAGTTTCCGACGGTGCGCAAGGGAATAAACCTGGAAGCCGCCGCTGTCGGTCAGAATTGGTTTATCCCAGCCGATAAACTTATGCAAGCCGCCTGCGCTTTCCAGCACTTCTGTGCCTGGCCGAAGATAAAGATGATAGGTATTTCCGAGAATGATCGGAGCGCCGATGTCTGACTTCAGTTCCCGCTGGTGAACCGCTTTCACCGTTCCTGCCGTTCCGACCGGCATAAAAACAGGTGTTTCAATTTCGCCATGGGGTGTAATGATCGTTCCGGCACGCGCCTTCGAAGAAGAATCGGTATGGTGGAGGTGAAATTTCAAGGGCTAAAGATACGAATGGGCCTGAGGATCGGCCCGCTACGACGGGACCAGAAAATATTTGTGTGTTAATTACTGTGTTCAAAACCTGAAAATATTTATCCGGGGCAGCAAAATGATGAAGGTAACTTTACTTCATAATGGAAACGCTCCGGCATGATTTATTTACACTATCTCCCGGGATGATCCTATGGTGGATATTGATCTTCGCATTCATCATCCAGCTGTTCTATTATTTCTTTTTTTTTATCCGCGTAAGCATTTATAAGCGCCATGCCACGGAAGAAAATTTGCCGCCGGTGTCCATTATCATTTGCGCCCGGAACGAAGAGGCAAACCTTGTTACAAATCTGCCATTGATTTTTAACCAGGAATACCCGGAGTTTGAAGTGGTGGTTGTGAACGATTGCTCTTATGATAATACAGGAGATGTGCTCAAAGAGTTTGGAAAAAAATATTCCAATCTTAAAGTTGTTACCATAAAAGAAGATGAGTATTACCGTCATGGGAAAAAAGTGGCCGTAATGATGGGAATAAAAGGCGCGAAGCATGAACATTTGATGCTTACCGATGCTGATTGCAGACCTTCGGCGACAAGCTGGCTGCGGAGCATGATCTCCCATTTCGGTCCGGGAACGGAACTTGTGCTCGGTTACGGACCGTATGAGCGGTCAAAAGGTTTCCTCAATAAGGTCATTCGTTTCGACGCGTTTTTTATCGGCCTTCAGTATCTTTCGTACGCGCTGGCGGGCGTTGCATACATGGGTGTGGGAAGAAATCTTGCCTACCGGCGGGAGCTGTTTTTCAGGATGAAAGGGTTTGCTTCACATTACCATATTCCTTCGGGGGACGATGACCTGTTTGTGAATGAAGCAGCGTCGCGGCGGAATACGCGGGTGGAGCTCGATCCCGGAAGTTTCTGTTTTTCGAATGCAAAGCCGTCGTTTCGCGAATGGTGGTTTCAGAAGAAACGTCATGTGGAAACAGGCAAACGTTACCGGCTGTTTCACAAGCTGCTATTAGGAACTTACATGATGACCCAGTGGCTTTTCTTTGGCTGTTTTGTGGCCGCTTTGATCCTCCGATTCCAGCCCTACCTCGTTTTATCTGTTTTTATTACGCGTTTCCTGGTTCAATTACTTATCTTTAATTTTGGCATGAAACGGCTGGGGGAGCGGGATTTGCTTTTGCTGGCGCCTTTTTATGAAATCCTGCTCATGCTGTTTTACCCGCTTATAACCTTTTCACATATTTTTCAACGAAAGCGCAGATGGAGCTGACCGAAAACGAAAACCTTTCAGAAAAGGCATTGTATGATTACAAGCTGGTGCGAAAAGCGCTGGACTCTTCCGATCAGAAAGCGTATGCAGAGCTCATGGGACGGTACCGTGATTCCGTGTATTTCATGTTGCTGAAAATGGTTAATAACAAAGATGACGCGGATGATCTGACGGTTGAGGCATTCGGAAAAGCGTTCAAGCGACTGCACCAGTACACGCCAAATTTTGCGTTCAGCACCTGGCTGTTCCGGATTGCAACGAACAATTGCATTGATTTTATACGCCGCAAACGAAAAAATACTTTTTCGATCGACCAGCCGATGGAAGATGATGAAGGTGGCGAAATGATGATGGATCTCCGTTCGCAAACGCTCGACCCGGAAGAGCACATCATAAAAAAGCAGAAGGTCATGATGTTGCGGGAGCTGGTGGAAAAGATGAAGCCGCGTTACCGTACGCTCATCGAGATGCGTTATTTCCAGGAACTTTCTTACGAAGAAATCGCCACACAGCTTGAATTGCCGCTTGGTACGGTGAAAGCGCAACTTTTCCGCGCCCGGGAATTTTTATTCAACGTGCTGAAGAATACGCAGGGGAAAATTTAAGCTTCCATTTTTTCAACCCGCTAATTTTTATTTCACTTTTACATCTTTGAATGCAGCCACAAGCATTCTTATTCGGTGGAAAGCTTGCACAGGGTGCCGGTTTCTTGCAACCAAATTATTAGCACATTTGCAGATGCCCCACTTGAGCACCTTGAAGCAGGACAATACGTTATTGGAAAATTATTTCCCGGAACTTTCTTCCAATCAGGAAGCAAAATTTTCCATGCTTGGCGAGCTGTATGCCTACTGGAACGCGCAGATCAATGTGATCTCAAGGAAGGATATGGAAAATTTTTATGTGCATCATGTGCTCCACAGCCTGGCGATCGCGAAATTGATCCGTTTTAAAGCCGGGACAGAGATTCTTGATGTCGGAACCGGCGGCGGCTTTCCCGGAATTCCACTGGCCATCTTTTTCCCCGATGTGAAATTTCACCTGGTGGATGCGACCGGAAAAAAAATAAAAGTTGTGCAGGAGGTAGTTGCCGCGCTGGGCTTATCGAATGTGATCGCCGAACATAAACGCGCGGAAGAGCTGGATAAGCAATATGATTTTATCGTTTCCCGCGCGGTGACGCAATGGAGCGAGCTGAATAAATGGACGGCGCGTTTCATCCGGAAAAAGGTGAAAAACGATTTACCCAATGGCTGGCTACTCCTCAAAGGCGGCGACCTGACGGAAGAATTTAAATCCGCTGAACGGCGAATGGAAGAATATGCGCTGAAGGATTATTTTAAAGAGGAATATTTCGAAACGAAGAAATTAATTTACGTGTCAGCCTTCGATACGCTCGTTCCTCGCTACTCAGTCTGACTGTTGCATTTACGCGCGTTGGCAGATCTCCGAGGTTTGCCTGTGCGCCGGCTTGCGCGCAAACCTCGGAGATCTGCGCGCAGGCTGCCGCGCGGCAAAAGTTTCGCTAAATCATATTTCATACATTCAGTGGCAAATTTCAATTTTTTGATAGGTAGTTCTGTTATGCTGATCCACGATAGCGAGTAAATATATTCCAACCGGAACATTCATGATATTCACGCTTGCAAGGTCATCAGAATGTTGTTGAATAATGACGTTTCCAAGTAAGTCGCGAATCTGAATTTCCTTTATAGTTTTGGAATGCTCACTTTTTACAATGAATGATCCGTTGGATGGGTTGGGATAAACAATAAACGAAGTCGTTTTGTTTTCAATAATTCCAACGCTGCTTGTCGTAAATTCCCAGAAATCCTGGTAATAATTACTTCCGTCAAGGCCAGTGCCGATATACCCGTATGCTCCTATTGAAAAACCAACCACCTCATTTCTGGCAACACCGGAAAAATTTGTCATTTGCGCCCATGTATTTGTGGCAGTATCCCATTCCCAAAAATCCTGTTGTCTGCCATTTGAATCGATTCCAATGCCGATATAACTTTTTGCACCTATAGAAAAGCCGGTAGCGCTAGCACGAGCTGACCCACCAAAATCTGCCATTTGTGTCCAGATATTGGTTGCCTGATCCCATTCCCAGAAATCTTTTGTGTAAGTATTATCATATCCGGTACCGATGTAGCCTTTGACGCCAATTGAAAATGCCACTGCCGAGGAACGAGGAGTGCCAACGAAGTCGGCCATTTGGGTCCAGGTGTTCGTCAACTGGTTCCACTCCCAGAAATCCCGGTATAAAGTTCCATCCCAGCCAGTTCCTACATATCCTTTTGTGCCAATTGAAAAACCAGCAGCTTCCTGCCTGGAAGCGGCCGGGAAATTTGTTTTCTGTGACCATGTATTTGTGGATTGATCCCATTCCCACAAATCTTGCACATGATTTCCGCCATCATGACCAGTTGAAAAATATCCCTTGGTACCGATTGAAAATCCAACGGCATTTCGTCTTGGTCCACCATCGAAATTTGCTTTTTGGGTCCAGGTGTCCGTTGACTGATCCCATTCCCAAAAGTCCTGTAAAACTGTATTCGCAGCATCCCATCCCGTTCCGATATAAGCTTTGGCGCCAATAGTGAAACCCGCGGCGCGTGACCGGCCTGACGCATTAAAACTTGCTTTTTGTGACCAGCTTCCTTGTGCACATGTATTAAGTACAAGAAAGAGGCAGATTGAGAATGAAAAAAAATATTTCATTATTCGGTTGTATTGGATAGTAAATAGATTAAAGATCAATTGTCAAAGCTATTTCAATTATTCGAATTAGTGCGGGGGCCACGCGTCGGCAGATCTGCGAGGTTTGTCTGTGCGCGAGCCCGCGTTGGCAGATCTCCGAGGTTTGCCTGTGCGCCGGCTTGCGCGCAAACCTCGGAGATCTGCGCGCAGGCTGCCGCGCGGCAAAATTTTAAATCACCTCAAACCCCTGGTACTGCAGCCGGCTCAGACTTCTGTAAAGACCATTTTCCACCGCCATCAGATCATCGTGCGAGCCGCTTTCCACCACTTTACCTTTTTCGATTACGAGGATTCTGTCAGCGTTGCGGATCGTTGAAAGGCGGTGCGCGATGACGAAGGAGGTGCGGCCAACCATTAGAAGGTCCAATGCTTCCTGCACCACACGTTCGCTTTCGGAATCGAGCGAGGAAGTTGCCTCGTCGAGAATAAGGATGGAAGGATTTTTCAAAACCGCGCGCGCGATGGCGATTCGCTGGCGTTGTCCTCCGGAAAGCTGGATGCCGCGGTCGCCGACTTTTGTTTCAAATTTATCGGGGAAACTTTCAATGAAATTATATGCGTTGGCTTTGCGCGCTGCTTCGATGATCTGCGCTTCTGACGCGCCGGGTTTTCCGTAAGCGATGTTTTCCCGGATTGTTCCCCCGAAAAGCAAAACATCCTGCGGAACGATCGCCATGTTTTCGCGCAGTTCTGTAAGATCATACTGCCGCGCGTCTTTTCCATCAAAAAATATTTGGCCGCGGTCGGGATCATAAAAACGCAATAACAATTGCGCGATCGTTGATTTGCCCGAACCGCTGGGACCGACGATGGCTATCGTTTCCCCGGGATTGACGTTAAAGCTGATTTCCTGCAAAACCGGGAATTCGGGACGGGTCGGATAAGAGAATGCCACGTTCCTGAACTGCACTTCGCCGGCAAGGTGTAAACGGCCCCGTTTGCGTGTTTCATCCTCACTGATTGCTTCCGTTTTTTCATCCAGCAATTCAA
>DATDOQ010000461.1:0-2745 GCA_035293205.1 Bacteroidia bacterium | reverse complement strand
CCGCTGGAGCAGATCGCAACCACGTTGTAGCCGAGCTTGCGCAGGCTCATTTGAATGTCTTTCGCCACGATGCTCTCATCCTCGACGATAAGAATGTTGGTTTTCGACATGGGTCAGGCGTTTGCGGGAGAAGCGGAAAATTCTATGGTGAATTTAGTTCCTTTTTTCGTATCAGCCTTTATTTTGCCGTTGATTTGCTCCACCAGCGAAACAACCAGCTGCAAACCCAGTGACTGCGTATTCCTGAAATCAAGATCTTTCGGCAATCCCGCTCCGTTATCTGCGATCGAAATGGTAACCATTTCCTGTTTTCTCTTGACTAAAACATCAATTTTTCCCTTGCGGTTATCCGGGAAAGCATATTTCAGGGCGTTTGATAAAAGTTCGTTAATGATCAGTCCGCAGGGTATCGCCGTGTCAAGATGCAGGTGAACGGAATCCAGGTCCAGCGATAATTCCGGGGCGGATTCCGGCGTAGCATACGAATGAATCAGGTTGCGGCAGATGTTGCCCACGTATTCCTTGAAGCTGATGTTGGAAAAATCTTTTGTCTGGTAAAGACTCTCATGCACAAAGGCCATTGATTTGATCCGGTTCTGGCTTTCAAGCAGAATTTCGAGGACGCGCTTGTCCCGCACATAGGAAGACTGAAGGTTAAGAATGCTGGAAATCACCTGCAGGTTGTTTTTGACGCGGTGATGCACTTCTTTCAAAAGCACTTCTTTTTCTTTCAGCGAAAGCCGGAGTGTTTCCTCCGCGTGCTTTTTATCCGTGATGTCATGCGCGATCGCGGAAACTTCAACGATCGTTTCGGAGGCGTCGCGGATTGGATTGAGAAAAATTTCCCGCCAGCTGACTTCGCCGCCAGGGTGCGTAAAAGGAACTTCAAAATGCTGGGCCACGCCATTGAAGGCCAGGTCAACTTTCTGCTCCCATTTCACATTGTAATCATCCGGCAAATCCATTTTCCCGCCATTCATGGGCATGCCAATATGCGGACTCGCCCCGTACGATCGCCTGAGCCAGCCGGCCTGGTTGCCATTGAAAGAGGTCAGGCGGTAATCGCGGCCAATGGTCCAGATCATGTGCGTGCTCGATTCGAAAATCGCGTTGAGCTTTGCGGCCTGCAAGCTGATCTGCTCTTCCGCGCGGCGTTTAGGCGTAAGGTCTTCGTAGACGTACACAAAATAAAGCGGCTGCTGATTTTCGGCGCGCACAAGCGAAGTTGTAAGATTCACGATCACCTCGTTGCCGTTTTTGTGCCTGTACTTGTGCTCGTCAATGATGCGCTCAAACCCGCGAAGTATAAAATCTTTTCCGGTTGGAAGCCGGGATAAATCCCCGGGAATGTGCAGATCGTGCACCGTTTTTGTGAGCAACTCCTCGCGCGTATAGCCGAGCATGTCGCTCAGGCGCTGGTTCACATCGAGGTAACGGTCTGAATTCGTATCCACTAGCGCAATGCCAATGTATGCCTGGTTATAGATTGCTCGGTACTTTTCCTCGCTCAGCCGCAATTCTTCCTCCGCGCGTTTCCGGTCAGTAATGTCGCGCGACACACCCATGGAGCCGAGAATGTTGCCGTCCTCATCCCGCAGCGCGCTCGCGGAAAGCAGGGCCGTAAATGATTCGCCGTTCTTTTTCCGGTTAATGACCTCGCCGACGAAAGAACCTCCTCCTTCAGTCAGGTGCCGCATCACATCCATCCGCTGCGCAGGATCTTTATAGAGGAAAGTAACATGCTTGCCCAGCGCCTCTTCGGCGGTGTACCCGAATGTTTCCTGCGCGGCTTTATTGAATTGTGTGATATAGCCCTCTTTGTCCGAGGCGCAGATCATATCGATCGAGCTGTCGATAAGCAGCCGCAAATATTTCTGCGTTGCGGAATATTTATTTTCCGCCCGGATCCGTTCCGCAATTTCTGACTGCAGCTTTTTATTGGATTCTTCCGCAACCTGCGCGCGCAATTGTTCTTTTTCCAGCTGCCTTTCCGCCGTAATATTGCGCAGGAAAACCAGGATGGTCGGCTTTCCCATGAAATTATACAGCATCGGCCTCGACTCACATTCAACAATGGTTTTATCCCTGCGCTGGATCTCTATCAATTCGAAATTCACTTCGTTGCCTGCAATGATCTGGTTCAGCCGTTCCGATGAGCGGAGGCGAAACGCGGGGGAAAGAAACTCGAAGATCGAATGACCGATAACTTCTTCTTCGTGCTGCATTCCCGATATTTCGAGCGTGGCTTTGTTCGTGTAAAGAATTTTTGTGTCGAACCCGGCGATAATTATCCCCTGTGGATTTTCTTCGATGAGTGTTTTGTAACTTTCACGGCTATCGATCAGCTCGCGCTCAAAATGTTTGCGCGCCGTTACATCGCGGGCAACGCCAAAAATTTCATATTGTGTCCCGGTGCTGTCGTAGCCGGGAATAACACGCTCTTCAATCCAGATGTATTCTTTTTTCTGGCGGTGGAGAAAGCGATAGAAATACGTTTTCGGTTTTTTATCCTTGCGAAGCTGATCCGTCGTCGCCTGGATGAGCGGAATGTCATCGGGGTGGCAATCGTCGAGGAATGTCACATCTCCTTGTAAAAACTCTTCGCGCGAAACGCCGAATATTTTTTCCAGGTTATTGCTCACAAACTTGATGCGCTGCCCCTGCGGCCTTGAGGAGTCAATGTGATAAACCACTTCGTCGATCGTATTCAATACACGCTCGAGGGCGAGGCGACTTTCCTTCTAC
>DATDOQ010000460.1:0-9804 GCA_035293205.1 Bacteroidia bacterium | reverse complement strand
AGCGATCCGTCGCGCGGGTGGAGGGAAAAAGAATTACTGGCAGATCCGGCCTTATTTGCCGCGGGAAACACAGGCGTATGTCCCCGCTTTTATCGCGGCGAATTACGTGATGAATTACAGCGTTGAACATAATCTTTATCCGGTGGCGCCACGGAAAGTATTTTATGATGTAGATACGGTGAATGTAAAACAGCAGGTGAATTTTTCGCAGCTCGAAGTTGTCCTCGAAATGCAATATGACGAGCTCGCATTCCTGAATCCCATGTTTAAGCTCGGCGTAATTCCATATTCGATGGAGGCTCCGTACGCGCTTGTGCTGCCGGTTGGAAAAGCGGGAACATTCGTGAGCAACGAAGAGAAGATTTATAATTATATCAAAACCGACACGGCAATGGCTTCGCTGGAGATCCAGCAGGTGAAGCGATCACATATCGTCAAAAAAGGGGAGAATATTACCACTATCTCACGCAGGTACAAATGTTCAGTTTCAGACATCCGTGCATGGAACGGTTTACGGAGCAATTACCTGAAGCCCGGACAAAAACTGGTCATTTACACGCCTGAAAGGACTGCTTCGCCAGCTGCAAACGCTGACGGGAAAGAAAATCCTCCCGCAACAACGCAGAACATTCCAAAAGCGCAGCAAAAAACCACGAATAGTCCGGCTTCCGGAGAAACGTCCGCTGCCACTTCCGGCGCGAAGTATAAGATCTACGTCGTGAAAAAAGGTGACAGTCTTTGGAAAATAGCGGAAGAGCAGGGCACGACCGTCAACGAGCTGAAACGCCTCAATGGTTTTAGTTCGAAATACAAGCTGATGCCCGGTCAGAAAATCAAGATCGGCGTTGTAAAATAACTTCCGGTGTTCGCGATTTATATTTTGTTTATTCGCACACGACGGGTTTTGCCGAATATTTCGTGACGATCTTTTTTGTGTCTTCCAGCACACCGCACATTTTTGTTTTTGATTCTACGCTGATCCACGCTGGAAGGGAATCTTTGCCGCACCAGGTTGCAGGCACCACGATATAATTTTTATTGGAAAGGTCATAACCGCGGTACACCCAGGTTGGAACATAGGTCGTTCGCGAAATCCAAACCGTGTTGTTGGTTGTGTTTTTTGACAACTCAATCTGCAGGATCAGTCCGGCATCGGTATATCGCTGCGATTGGTTTGAGATAAAATTTCCAAGCGACCAGGCAACTACGCCGGAGTCAAGCCGCGCATTTTTTGTTTTGTAATAATCCACCGGACCGATCACATGGGAATGGGCGCCAATGATCAGATCCGCTCCTGCAGCCACTGCATACTTCATCATGGAATCCTGCTTCGCAACGGGCTCCGGCTTGTACTCTGCTCCCCAATGGTAAAAAACCACCACGATGTCAGCGCCTTGGGCGCGCGCGCTTTTGATATCACGCGTCACCAAAGCTGAATCAGTTACATTGAGCATGTAAGCATGGCTGGCAGAAGGATACGCGCCGTTGGTGCCGTACGTAAAATTCAACACGCCCACTTTCATCCAATTAAAATCAATGACGCACACCGAATCGCGGTCCTTTTTTGAACGGAAAGTTCCTGTATGCGCAATTCCTTCACGATCCAGAATTTCAAGCGTCCGCAACAGCCCGGCCTCGCCCATGTCCATGCTGTGGTTATTTGATGTTACAAGCATGTCTACGCCGCTGGCCTTTAGCGCTGCCGCGTAGCTGTCAGGTGTATTGAAGTTTGGATAACCGGAATATCCGCGTGCCGGGCCCGCAAAAGTGGTTTCCAGATTTCCAATTACATAATCAGCAGTCTTGAAATAAGGTTTCACCTGTTCAAAAGAGGGATAAAAATCATAGGTGCCATCGGACTGCCGGGCATTATTATATTGCGGGCTGTGGCACATCAGGTCGCCAATGAAGGAGATGGTAATAGCCACCAAAGAATCCTCCGTTATCGGGGTAGCCTGTGTAGCTTGCTTAAATGATTTCGGCGAGGTAAAAGCGCTGCATATTACTGCTGCGAATATCACCGGAAAAATGACCAGGCAGAGCCAAAAAGTTTCGGGCGGAAAAATCCGTTTCGGGCGCGCAGCATGTCGGGAAATTGTCGTCATGAGATACAAAGAAAGGGATTCGCAGGAAATGCTTTTCCGATGCGAATTCATCGACTTTTTGTGAAATTAATTGCAAATCTGCTCAGAATTGCCAACCTTAGTAGTTGCATTTGCCGTAATTGTCTCTTTACTAACTAATTCAGTCAAAATGAAAAAGCTGCTTGTACTATCCATGATCACCCTTTTCGCCTTCACCGGCTGTAAAAAGGAAACACCTGATCCGGGTACAGAAGTTAGTTCTGTGTCAACAGACTATAAAGCATTCGCGGTGGAATTCACCGCTACCTGGTGTCCCTATTGCGGAACCTACGGATTCCCCGCATTTGAAAATATGCTGGAGAATCATAAGTATAAAATTACCGCGCTTTCTATTCACCCGGACGATGATATTGTAGATGATGCTTACCCTGCCCAGGATGAGTTTGAGGATTTTTACGATTGCGGTGGTTATCCATCCGCAGGTGTCAATGTGAGCGTTGGCGGGTATCCGAGCGATAATTATTTCAACGGACAGATCAATACTGCGACGAATGCAAACACGGCTACCAAAGCAGGGGTTGGCATTGCCAGCTCGGTCAGTGGAAACACGATGACTGTAAATACAAAGACTGTTTTCTTTGCTGACGTTGCCGGCAAGATCAACCTGGCAGTTTACCTGGTCGAGGATAATATCATCAATGACCAGAACACAACTTCCACCACTATTATTGATGCGGAACATGATAATGTATTTCGTGGATCTGCCGGTAACACTGCATGGGGATCAACGATTACCACCGGCGCCACAAAAGGAACCAAACTTGATGGCATCTACACCATTGCGATTCCTGCTGACGTGCGCAATAAGGCAAACCTGCATGTGGTGGCGGTTCTCTTTGTGATGAATCCAACCACTGGCAAGCCGACTGCCGTTTTGAATTCAAACGCACTCTGATCCATTCTTAATTATTCTTCCAATGCGGATAAAAGGTATTCTGCTGATATTGCTGTGCTGTTTCTTCACCGCCGGCGAACTTTCCGCTGATGTGGAAAAGAAAAAGCGGAGAAAGAAAAAGAAGAAAAAAGGACAGCAGGAGACGGCTTTTCACCAGGGACAGATCGGTTTCCAGGCGGCCGGCGGTTTTCTACTGAAGACGGATTATTCCTCAACCGATTATCCGCTTTTCGGAACGACCGAGTACGACCGCGGCTTTCCCATATATTTCAGGGGAGAATACGGCATCACGGATTTTCTAAGCGCCGGTCTTTATTTCGGCATGTTCAAGGAGAAAGTTACAATTACAGATGTGACAAATCCGTCCAACATCAATGGGTTTGACCATTCATTTAAATCCATTGGATTGCGCGCGGCTTATCACCAGAATATCGGGCTGGCCCTGCTCGATCCCTATGCAGGATTCGCAGTGGGGATAACCACTGTAAAAGTCACACCATTCGGAACTGAAAATTTAATTACCCCGATGGAAAAAGGCCCGCTTGGGTTTTCAATCTATGCCGGAGCGAATGTTTGCTTCACGCCCAACATTGGTGTTTTTGTGGAAGGCGGTTATTCCCGGTGGCTTCCGATGATTTCGGCAGGGGTACAATTCAAGTTCCTTTAAAAAATTCCGCAGGGTACGCGGTATTTTCTCAGGCTTTCCGGATAAAAAGGCCCCATTCATCCACGTACTCTTCCTCTTCCATCTGGTGGATTTCTTTCACCCATTCTACGAACACGGTCCTGAACCGGGTCATCTCTTCACGCATTAATTGCACGTATCGCAGATCTGCCATCTCTTCGTATTTCATGCCGGAAGTGGCCGTGAGCAGGTATTCCGCGTGTGAGCGGATGATCGCGGCGTTCTGCATCATAAGCAGCCAGGATTCGCTGCCAAATGCGCCGGCGATCTTCGCGGGAATAATCATCGCCGACTCCATCAGAATGCTTCCGTAGGAATTACGTGCACCTTCATCAGAAATACTTTCTACCAGCGCGCGCACGGTCCGGTAAACCTCTTCCCCTTGTTTTGTTATCGGGTGGTTCATCCTGTATTCCTCCTTTTTTTTCTCTTCGCGCTCGTATTCTTCGTTCTCTTCGTCCGACATTTCGAAGTTGAAGTCATCATCATTGTCCCAGGTCATAGGCTTAAAGATTAATTAAATAAGAATGCAAATGTATAACCTCTTAAACCTGATTTCCAAATCGGGGCATCCGACTTTTATCCATCCGCCTACGGCGGATTACTTTTTCAACATGTCCTTCGTAAAGAAAAAAATGCGCAGTCAGCTACCCGCCTGCGCATTTTACAAATTTCAGCAAAATCAATTCTGCGTCTGCAACGCGGAAATATATTCGCCGAGATGTTCCACGATCTGGTCGTAGCTGAACTGGGCCAGCGGCGTCGGATTGATGTTGTGGTACTCGGGATTATTATTCTTGCGCAGTGTATAGATATTTTGTTTCCCTTCTTCAAACCGGCCGATTGGGTCAATGGTCATGGTTAATATCTGGTAATCATAATTCTTCGCAAGCTCATAAAGCATGTCGAAATTTTCGCCAAGACCGGCCACTTCGTCGATCGTCATAAAACGGACACCGCGCTTGATCTTGCGGTCCTTGCGGCTGAGCCGGTCGCTGTCGATAATCGAAAGGCGCGCGATGCACAGCAGCGCCAGCATCGTGTAATTCTGTCCGTTCGAACCCGGCGCGTCTTCGCCCTTCGGTGTTTTGAGACTGATTGAAAGATCGAAATAGGATTTCGGATTAGTGAGCTTTTTAATGTCGGGCTTCACATTCTTTCCATCACTGTGCGCGAGGAACGCTTTCAGGATGATCGCATCGGCGCCTTCGTTTTCCGTTTCAAACATTTTGAAAAGGCCTACGTTCTGCGCTTTGGCGGCGATCTCTTTGTTCAGGTTCCTGATCCAGCTGATCGGGTAGCCTTTCGAAGGCTCAAAATTAATTTCCACATAGTGCCCGCCCGAAATTTTATTTGCCCGGAAGAAATCCCGCATGTCCTCGATCCGGTCGCGGTATTCGCTGTAAACCTCTTCGATCTTGGAGAAAATGCCGTTGATGATCTTCAGCTTATGATCATTGATCTCGTTCATTTTCTGGTTGATGATGCGCAGGTGCTCTTCAATATCGCTGGCAAGATCTTCCTCAATGCGTTTTGGATCTTTAATAATGCTTGGCAGCATCACTTCCGCAAGCGTCTGGAAATCGAACTGGTGGTTTCCTTTCAAACGTTCATCATCAATATTGAATTTTTCGTCGCGCAGGATCTGGTCGAAGTTGGATTCAAAAGATTTCTGCGTGGTGATCACAGTCACTTTCGCCTTGTTCACCTGCACTTCTTCGATCTGCTCCGCGATATCAGCCGGGTTAAATTCACCGATGATCTCCGTGTATTTTTTATGCGCTTCGGCGAAACGCGTTTCAAGTGTAGGCATCTGCTCCATCAGACCGAGCAGCCGTTGTTCGAGCGAGCCCTGTTTCCTGGAAATTTCCTGGAGACGTTGTGTAAACGCGTTGTAAAGCATTTTACTGCTTGAGCCATGTTCCTTTTCCAGCGCGCGGATCTCCTGATTTACTTTCACCTGGCTTTGTTCGCCTTCCTGGGCGCGCAGATAGGTAAACACATCTTTTTCCCAATCAGCGAAACGTTCGTCGAGCGTCTTTTTTTCCTGCATAAAATTCTTCAGCTCGCGCTCTTTTTCCGGCAGCTGGTTCAGCTCCAATTGGCGGATCTGTGAATCGATGGCATGCAGCCCGCCCTGGGAGTTCGTTATGATATCGTCGGCTTCGCGCAATTTTTGAAGCGCGTCCTCCCAGCTTTTTTTGGCTTCTTCGTATTGCAGGCGCAGGTTATTCTTAGGGTTGTCATAAAGCTCAACCATCATGTCAAATTCATCCTTTGACAGGGCCATTGCCTCGTCCGGGACAAACTTGACGAGCTCTTCGCGGCGCAGGAAAATTTCGGAAACAAGCTGGTTGAATCCAAAATCCATCAGCTGATCCCGCAGCAGCCTGTGCTTTTCCCGGTCGGCCCTCAGGCGGTCCAGTTCTTTCTCAATGGTATCGCCGTATTTTTTCAGTTCCTGCTCGATGGTTTTTGGATTATTGAAAAGCTGCTTTGACACAAGCTGAACATATTCCATCACACCCGAAAGATTCACCCAAAATCCGTTCGCGTCCTTATCAGCCGGCTGCAGGTTCTTATAAATATTTTCCGGTTGCGGAATAAAACGCACGCCTTCTTCACCTACCACAGGTTTTTTTGTGCTGAGCGCTTTAAAATGCATGAGGATGGATTCTTCCTCGCGGCTGAGCTTACCCGCGTTACGAATGGCCCATTGAATGACAGAATCTTTGTTTTTCGTGTCAAACAGCGGCAACAATTGTTCAAGGCGGCGAATTTCCGCGTCGAGTTGATCCATTACGCCTTCGTATTCCGCCTGTGCCAGCCGGAAATCCTGCGCCCAGGTGGAGTCGAGAAACTGCATGGTGATCCCGCGTTCGTCGAGGAAATTTTCAAATTCTTCAAGCTTCTGGCTGTCGCGCGCGATTTTATCCTGCCGGTTGAACTGTTCCCGGACCGCGTCAATAGTTTTATACACACGCAGCCAGCCTTCCACCGCTTTCACTTTTGTCCAGCGCGCGCTTGCTTCATCATATTCCTGTTGCGCGATGTTATATCCTTTTTCATACGATGCGCGGTTTTTTTCCGCGAACTCCCGTTGCTTTTTGCGGTTGTCCATTTCCTCCTGAAGGCGTTCGCGCTCTGCAACGATCGCGTCCAGCTCGCGTTCAACCGCTTCGCTGTTCAGCTCATTGACGCGTTTTTCCAGCATGATCTGCTGCAGGTTCACATTCGCCGTTTCTTTTTGCGTGCGTATCAGGTCGCGCCCCAGCACATCCTTTTGCTGGTAAGCCCAGCCGGTTTCCAGGAAAAATGCGCGCTCCTGCGCTTTGTCGCGTTTCTTTTTATCCTCCAGCAGGGTAAGCAAACGGTCTTTTTTAAGCTTTACATTTTCATAAACGCGGGCGCGGCGTTTGTATTCTTCGTGCGCTTCCTCAATTTCTTTCTTGCGTTTTTCGTATTCTTTGTTTTGATCATCATCATTCGCAAATAGAAAATTTTTGAGGTCTTCCGATTTTGCGCCTACACCCTTGCCACGCGCGAACGACTGGATGATCTGCGCGAAAGTTTTCAGCTTTTTCTCATCCATGCTGAAGTCCGTTGCCAGGATCTGGTTGTTGTAAAGCGCCCGGTGGAAATCAGACGTGCGATTATTAAAATGACGGAGGTTGAATCCGCGCTTCTCGAAAATTTCTTTCAGCTTGTCGATTGGCAGGATCTGGTTGTTCGGCAGGAAATCGCGGTAAAGCAGGAACTGGTCCATCGCCTCCATGTTCATTTCCGTTTCCGGTGTGAAATCAAATCCTTTCTGGATAATGAAGGGGTAAATAGATCGCGCGTTTGTCTGGACATGCGTTCCGACAATAATGAACTTTCCTTCCGCCACTTCGATATTGACGAAGGCGTACCCAAAATTGCCCTGCTCGCCGCCCTGCTTCAGCACAATGCCTTCAACGGTTCGTTTTTCCGTCGTCATTACATCCGTACCGGACTCCCAGTATTCTTTTTTCGCGACGAAAATGAGCTGAAGCAAGTCGGCGATCACCGACTTCCCCGAACCCGAACCGCCGGTAAAATCAGTCCGCAACGGATGCAACAGGTAATCGCAGTTGTTGTGGTAAATCACACCGACTGTTGATAAGGAAAAAATTCTGGGATATTGTTTCATTTTTCAGGATTTCTGATTTAGTACGTTAGCCATGGAATAATGCCACGTTGAGTAGTTGTGAGCGGTCAGCACATTGAAAGAACGAATTATTTTCACACACATCTTTTTATTAACCATGGGATAATATTACGTTGAGTGGTTGTGAGCGGTCAGCACATTGAAAGAACGAATTATATTCACGCACATCTTTTAATTAACCATGGAATAATGTCATGTTGAGTGGGTGCGAGCGGTCAGCGAGCAACCGTATCGAAACATGACATTATTCCTCCACCGGGTAAAGGCCTCCCGTTTTTTCTCCGATCGTATTCGTTTCATCGATCAAACGGTCGATGTTGTGAATTTCATAGCTGTACATCGTGAAGAGCCGGTCGATCGACGGCATGATCTCGAACAGGTCCTTGTTTCGCGGATCGAAATGGATCCAGCCCATGCGGTCGAATTGCTGCAGCGCGTTGCGCACCCATTCATCAATGGTCGCCTCATCGATATCAGTGGCTTCTTTTTCGCGCCTTTTTGCAAAAAGATTGTAGATGAAATTCTTGTATTCATCGTTGCTCTTGATCAGCTGGATGAAGTCGGGAATGTAAATATCATTGATAAAATACTTGTCGATCCGGTGAATCTTCAGCAGCAGCACGCCGAGCAGCGTGTATTCGGGCGTCAGCTTTTTTGAGCGCGTTTTAACGATGCCCCTGCTTTCGTCGTCGAGCTCGAGAAAATAATACCGGGCATAATCGCTTCCTTTCGCGGCGAGGTTCACCTTGAAAAGACGGCGGTAATACAAACGGATTTCCTCCTCGTATTTCTCAAGGAAGCTGAACAGCTCCACCTGGTGCGGATAATTTTGCAGGTGCTGGCCGCTTTTCAGAACGAAATCCAGCTCGGCAAAAAGATTCTCGGCTTCTTCTGTTTCTAAGAAGCTGTATTTTTTATTTGCATCTTCCATATTCCTATACTTGGGTGTTTGGGATCGGTTACGAGATCTTCGCTTACAGAAACTTCGAAGCCCTCCATTTTTGAAAATTCTTTCAGAACCAGGTTAGCCTCCTTGACCGCCGCTTCAAAATCGTTTTCCTGTTGCAGGATTTTGAAATAATAATCGGCGAAATTGATTTTTTTCTTTTTCTGAAGGTCATTGTTGATAACGCCAAACCAATGTTCGATGCGCTTATCCCTGTCGATCTGCGAACGCCGGAGTTCCAGCTGGAGACGAAGATCTGCTTCGTCCCATTCGTGGTTGCGGATGGTGATCGCAGGCGGCTCGAGCAGTTGCATATATTCGAGGTCGGTCAGCCGGGAACGGTCGCTGTAGTATTCTTTTTCGGTGATGTTTTCAGGCAGGAAAACCTGTACGTCATGCACGGTTCTTCCCACCAGCTTTTTATTACGTCCGGTTTTGCTGGTTGAATTTTTCAGCAGATACAAGAGGAAAGCTTCTATTTTCCGGTCATAATCCCGTTTCTCGAAATCATTATAGAGCTTGTTGATCTTCGGCTTGATGCGGTCGATGGTGTGCGATACGTTGATCAGGCGCGCCTCGATATCTTTGAAATAGTTGCGCACATCACGTTTCATCTCGAGGAAATCAAAATCTTCCGTCAGGTTCGCGTCATCGAGCAGCTGCTTGATATCGTCTTTCGAGGAGAACGCGCTGGAAAGCTTGTCGGCCTGCTCCTTGACACGGTCGAGCAGCGATTCGCACCCGATGAGCATTTCGCGGAAATTATCGCCTTCATTTTTCACAAGCTCATTCAGCTGGTCGATGGTGTCTTCGATCTGGTTCTGCAGCGCGCGCAGCTGGGACGAAATATCGTTTTTGTGCTTGAAGAATTGCGTGTGGTACCAGTGGCGGAAATCTTCCATGCTCTCCAGCTTCATGCCGAGCAGCATCACCAGATCATTGAAA
>DATDOQ010000459.1:0-3912 GCA_035293205.1 Bacteroidia bacterium | reverse complement strand
GGTTGTTTCAAATGCATCGATGAAGAAGGTATTCCCTGTGGGATCCGTTGACAGATCGCCGAATGTGCCGGTGGGCGGATAAGCAGTTGTAAAAGTCCACAACAAGGTTCCGGCTGGATCGTATTTGGCCAGCTTGGTGTTCGCGATTCCGCCACCAACATATGCATTGCCCGCCGCGTCACGCTCAATATCGAAAGCTTTCAGGTCGGTGGTCAGCGAAGTGGGAACCTGGTTCCAGGGATCAACGACAATAGTTTCGGCATTATTATAAGAACCAATATTAAATGAAACCACATTCTGATTCACCTGGAAAGAGGACGGAATGGAAACATTTCCGTTTTCATAAAAAGTTTCGGGCGCAAGTTCAACCACATCTTCCACTTTGTCATTGTGCAGGCGAATGGATCCATCGGCATCCATTAAGATTTCACAACCGGAATATTTCATCTTAACCTGCGAAGGATCTGCTCCCGGGTGAACGATCAGCGAATATTTAATGCCCTCTTTTCCGTTTTCATTTTTGTAAATATAAACCACATCAATTCCCGGATAAAGCTCTTTATATGTGATTTTTTTATAACCGGGAATGTAGCTGTAGCTGACATTCGGATCATCCGGGTCGGTATAGTTAAAATATTCCTGCACCGTTTCTTCCGCGATAATTTCCGGGTTCTGGTTGGCGCCGATCCATTCCATCTGGAAAAATACCGGGCGATTTGATACCATCGGGTGTTTTTTCTCCCATTCTTCGCCTTCATTGGCAATTTCACGCTGGCGTTTGCCGGGATACATGGCATCAAATTTCGCGAGCTCTTCTTCCGTCATGGGAACCAGGTGCTCAAACCGCCACGTTAAACCTGAAGGCGTGAAATAAACTTTGAAAACATTATCGACGCCAAATTTCACGTCATTCGCCGTAAGATCATTCATTCCGTCGAACTGGCCCTTGTTTTCAATAAAAACTTCCTGGCGGAACGGACTGACTTTCCAGCTAATCGGCGCGATGGCGATTTCAGGTTGTGTTTTATCTGCTGAAGCCGGATTTTGATGCTGTCCGTAAGACGGAATAAAAATCAGTGCAGCAAGCAGAAAATTGATGGAGTAACGCAGGACATTTGCTCCATAATGATGTAAGGGTCGTTTCATAGCAATGTGTTTTTTTTCGCCATTGACGTGTTTGCCAAAACCCGGTTCATCCGGCGAAACTGGTGTCTAAATAATTTACTTCCAGGTGCTTTCAAAGAAAAACCCGGATTTGATCAAATTTAGTCGCCTGGGCAATGCAATTCATTCACTTAAATGACTGATCTCAATTTAAACGTGCAATTTAAATTGCTGACAATCAGGTCAAAAGCTTTTTAAATCAATGAAAAGTTCATGCTTTTGGCGCCTACGCAATATAGATATTTTATTGCAAATTTTGATTGGGCTTCTAAAGATTGTTTCTTTTCCCGTCACCGGGGGCCTTCATCTTTAGATTCCTGTTTTTCATTTTTCTCTTGCTTTGAATTAATTCATTTCATACTTTTAGGTCAGAAACAGGCAAACACCCCAGTGTTTTTTATTGGAATCACTTAGGAGACGGGCAGTTTACTCGGCACAGTAGACAGGACGCCTCCACAATGCCTTGTTCATTATGCCGGGTGGTAAAGAGAATTATACACCAACATTCTTTAGTTCCTATGAAAGCATCGGCAGATCTTTTCGACCTCATCAAATCACTGACCAAATCGGAAAAGCGATTTTTCAAGCTTTTTGCAGGATTGCAGGAAGGCGAGAAAAATTACCTGCGCCTTTTCGATGGCATTGACCGCCAGGGTGAGTATGATGAAGAGACGCTACGTCGCGAGCTCGACCTCCGTCACATTTCGTTTGAAAAAAACTATCTCTACAAGCTGATTTTAAAAAGCCTGCGGAATTTTCACTCGGAATTTTCAATTAAATCACAACTTTCAGATCTTTTGCGCAACGTGGAAATTCTCCATAGCAAAGGTCTGTACCGCCAGTGCGAAAAAAAACTGAACAAATGCAAAAAGCTCGCGAAAGAACATGAGCAGTACCATATTTCCCAGGAAATTCTCAAATGGGAATCAACCCTGCTTTTTAATACGCTTTCAACCCCCGACATCGTCAACCGTTCGAAATATATTTACAATGAACAGGAGGAACTTCTGAAGAAGACGCGCAACATCATTGATTTCGACCGGCTTTCGGACCAGATCGCATTTATGGCACAGAAAAGCGGCGCCACGCGCACCGAAGCGGAGGACAAGGTTTATGAACGCCTGTTAAAACATCCTTTATTAAAGGAAGAAAACTGCGCTATTACGGAAAAAACGAAGAAACAATTTTATTACATCCACGCTATGGCTGCCATTGCGGTGGGTGATACGGAGAAAGGTTACCAGTACCGGAAAAAGCACCTGGAAATGGTAGAAAGCAAGATGGAATCTGTGCGCTTCAACCTCGCCAATTACATTTATGTCCTTAATAATTTCGGCTGGGCCTGCCTGCTGACACACCGTTATGATGAAGTGGCCGAAACGGTGGCAAAATTGCGGAACATCGGCGTGGAATTCTCAGATCATTTTCCACCCGCCCTCGAAGCGCGCGTTTTTGTCCGTGTTTACATTCTCGATCTGTTCAACGCTGCCAAACGGGGAGATTTTAATTATGGCGTAACCCTGATCGAAGAAATTGAAAAAGAACTCGGAAAGCACGCGCCGAAAATTGATAAGACGCAGCTTTTCCTTTTGCATCTCGCCGCGGTGAATATTTGTTTTGGACTTTCCGATCCAAGAAAATCGCTGCCCTGGCTGAACCATATTCTGAATACACCGGACATCGAATTGCGCCAGGATTTTCATTGCCTTTCAAAGATCCTCAACCTGCTGATCCATTTCGAGCTGGGCAATGCCGATATGATCGAGCACCTGCTGAAATCAACTTACCGTTTTCTTGCGCGCAAGCACCGGCTCTACCGTTTCGAGGCTGCATTGCTCCAGTTTATCCGTCGCGAGCTTTCCGGTCCGCAGGATAACCAGCAGCTTCGCGGCGCATTCGTCCGTTTAAAAGAAGCGCTCACCGAAATTCTACAAGACACGCACGAAAAAAATGTGCTCTGGTATTTCGACTTCGTCAGCTGGCTGGAAAGCAAGATTGAAAACCGGCCTTTTTCGGAGATCGTGCGCGAAAAATTCAGGGCGGCGGATTTCGCGGCGTGAAAGGAGCCGCGAATTACGCGAATTTCACGGATTAGACGGATTTATTTTGCCGCGTCTCATATCCATAGAAATTGAGCGCAACAGAAAAACGGGATTGCTCGCTTTGGTATATTCTTTTTAATAGAACAAAACCGTATCCGGTTAGGGTGATGAGGCCTGCCTTCACTCGCACATGCCGCGCTTCGGCAGACAAGCCGGGGTGGTGAGGAGTTTAAGGTGAGGTGAGTGACTCTATTTTCAATTCCAATTGAAGAAACATTATTGCAAAATTAAACTACTTCACCCTCACCCCCACACCACCCTGGCTTCGTCACATTAACCCCTCCGATAGCTATCGAAGAGGGCGAAGTCTCCATTCAACTCATATACTGAATCAAGCGCGATTCTCTGCTTTTCGCCACATCTCATTTCCGCAGCAATCCATCGCTCACAAAATAACTGGAGCGTTCGCTTTGGTATATCCGTTTAATAGAACATTACCGTATCCGGTTAGGGTGATGAGGCCGGGGTGGTGAGGAGTTTAAGGTGAGGTGAGGACTCTATTTTCAATTCCAATCGAAGAAAAATTATTGCGTAATTAACCTACTTAACCCTCACCCCCACACCACCCTGGCTTCGTCACCTTAACCCAAAAAGGGCGAAGTCTCCATTCAACTCATATACTGAATCAAGCGCGATTCTCTGCTTT
>DATDOQ010000458.1:0-3348 GCA_035293205.1 Bacteroidia bacterium | reverse complement strand
TCCGCCCCGGGAATGGGAATAAAACCTTTTTCCATTTTGAAGCGGGAAGCTTTATCATGTCCCCACCAGCCGGCAAAACGTGGCAAATTACTCTGCACATGTTTTTCGTGAACGAATGCGCCTGCCACGCTACCCGGACCGCTGTTCAGGTATTTATAGGTGCACCAGCAGGCAAAATCGACATTCCAGTCATGGAGGTTCAACTTCACATTTCCGGCTGCATGCGCGAGGTCGTAGCCCGCATACGCGCCGGCATTGTGCGCGGCTTCCGTAATTTTTGCAAGATCAAAAAGCTGTCCGCTGTAATAATTGACGCCGCCGATAAATACGGTCGCAAGTGTTTCCGCATTTTTTTCAATTGTGGCAATGATATCTTCCGTGCGGACATAATGTTCGCCATCGCGGGGCTTAACTTCGATGATCGCGTCTTCCGGATCGTAGCCATGATGCTTCACCTGCGATTCAACGGCATACTGATCAGAAGGAAATGCCTTTTGCTCCACTAAAATTTTATAACGTTTTCCTTTTGGACGATAAAACGAAACCAGCAGGAGATGCACATTGACCGTGAGCTGGTTCATCACCACCACTTCAACCGGTTTTGCTCCGACGAGCCGGGCGGTTTTTTCAGTCAGCAGCTCATGATAAGAAAGCCAGGGATTTTTTGCGTGAAAATGTCCTTCCACGCCGTATTTCGCCCAGTCATCCAGCTCCTGCAGGATTTTTTCACGTGTGGTTTTCGGCTGGAGTCCGAGTGAATTCCCGGTAAAATAAAGAACGTCTTCGCCATCGAATTGGGGGAAATAAAAACGTTCGCGGAATTTCCGGAGCGGATCAGCCTTGTCCTGCTGCCGCGCAAAATCAATTGAATTCTCGTATTGCATAAAGCGGCTCAAAGATAAAGAGGTTGGCGGTTATCAGGCGATGGAAAAAAGATTAAAACATGATGCCGGAGCGTCAGGGATGGCACAATCAATTCGTTCTTACCTTTGGCTCTCCAGAAAATACGCATGAAAAATTCAAGATCGGCAGAACTCTTTGAGAAAGCAAAACAATATTTCCCGGGAGGCGTGAATTCTCCCGTCCGTGCTTTCCGGTCCGTGGGTGGCACGCCGGTTTTTATTGCAAAAGGAAAAGGAAGCAAAGTTTGGGACGCGGACGGAAACGAATACATTGATTACTGCTGTTCATGGGGTCCCCTGATCTTAGGCCACGCCGATGAGCGGGTGGTAACAGCGGTAAAAAAAGCGGTTGAAAACGGCAGTTCGTTTGGCGCGCCGACGGAGGCAGAGAATAAGCTCGCGGAAATAATTCTTACAAACAACCCATTCATTGAGATGCTCCGTTTTGTGAGCTCAGGAACAGAGGCGGTCATGAGCGCGATCAGGCTGGCGCGCGGATTTACCGGAAAAAACAAGATCGTAAAATTCGAAGGTTGTTACCATGGTCACTCGGATTCGCTCCTGGTGAAAGCCGGTTCGGGACTGGTAACTTTCGGGAACGCATCTTCTGCCGGAGTACCTGAAGCATTTGTAAATGAAACGATCGTTGTGCCGCTCAACAACCAACTGGCTGTTGAAAAAGCATTTGAAGAATCCGGCGCGGATATCGCCTGCGTGATTATTGAGCCGGTTCCGGCCAACAATGGATTATTGCTTCAGGAAAAATCGTTTCTCGAATTTCTTCGCTTGGTGACCAAAAAGCACGGGGCGCTTTTGCTGTTCGATGAAGTGATCTCCGGATTCCGCCTCGGATTTACGGGCGCTGCAGGTTATTACAAAATACAACCCGACATCGTCACTTACGGAAAAATTATCGGTGGCGGATTGCCGGTGGGCGCATACGGCGCAAGCAGGGAAGTTATGCGCAAGATTTCACCGGAGGGCGATGTGTATCAGGCTGGAACGCTGTCGGGAAACCCGGTGGCCATGGCAGCGGGGCAGGCACAGATGGAAGCATGTCTTGCAAAAGATTTTTATCCTTTGCTTGAACAAAAATGCAACCGGCTTGCGGAAGGCATTAATCAGCAAGCGCGCGAAAGAAATATTTCACTGAAAGTTTTTACAATCGGCTCCATTTTCTGGCTGGCTTTCACGGAAAAAGAAAACATCCGTTCCGCGGCGGAAATTGATCCGGGTAGCATGGATCTTTTTCGAAATCTTTACCACGCCCTGCTTGAAAACGGGATCTATCTCGGCCCTTCAGGTTATGAAGTGGGTTTTGTTTCCTCGGCGCATACAATGGCGGATATTGAAAAAACCATTATCGCATTTGGCGTGGCGCTGGATTCGGTTCGCAGGTAAAATTTTCAGGACAGCGTTTCTGCAAGCATGATCATTCCCCAAAGTACGATCATCAATCCGTCAAGAAAAAACGAGTAATAATATTCGTGGCGTTCCGGTTTGCTTTTTGCGATGCCGGCGCCGGCGATAAAACACCAAATAAGCCAGATTAGCACGAATTCGAATGATCCGGTTCTGAATTTCAGGTAAAGAAATAAAAGTAACAGCGTTGAAATGACCAGGCAAACAAGCGCTATGAAAATCGATTTTTTTATTCCGAGGATCACCGGGAAAGTTTTTAAATTCTTTTCATCAGAAGAATAATCGCGGATATCAAAAGGAATGGTAATGGCGATTAACATGAAGAAAAATACATCAGCCCAAAGCAGCACGGGCAGGTCAAGCCAATTTTCGTTTTGTCCCTTAGCCGCTACAACCGGCAGCAAGGCGCAGGTGATGGTCCAGGTTATCGCGATAATAAAAATTTTCGTTCCCGGAATTTGCCGTAGCTGGATAAAACCTTTCGGGGTGGGCAAGACCGGAAAAGCATAACCAAAGGAAAGCGCGGCCGGCACCAGCGCCAGCAATCTCGTTTCGCCATTCAATCCCGCAAAAGCCCAAATCGCAATTCCCGCAAAAACAAGCGTCATGACAGAAAGCAACGCGCGGTTTGCAGTGTTAAACTGGTGACGAAGCAAATGACGTTTAATTTCCGGATGACTGAAAGCCGCCGGAAGCCTCTGGATGTTGTACCCGAAAATTGAACCGCAAAAAAGAAAGAGTACCAGTTTCTGCGGAAGCGCGATTCCAAAATAAATCCCGGTTACGAAGGCCAATGCAAGTGTGCAAAGCCCGATATGGAAATTGCCGAAGAGATAAAAATCGAAAATCCATTTTGCAATCCGGGAAATCCGCATTCCATAATTCTGGTTGGCGGCGCTCGCAAACGCTGCTTACTGTTGGATCAGCACTGTGCCGATACCGGCCATCATTCCGATGCCGCCCCACATCAGTGATTTCATCGCGCGCCGCCGGATGGCTTCTTTTTCGTAACCATAAATATAAG
>DATDOQ010000457.1:0-7063 GCA_035293205.1 Bacteroidia bacterium | reverse complement strand
GCATTTTGCTGGCTACGAATTTCCTGTTGTATGCTGTGACCTGGTCTTCACAGCCGCATGCCTACGCGTTTTTTGTTATCGCCGCTTTCTGTTGGTACACCATTCAGTTTTCAAAAAACACTGCTGCCAATAGTTTTTATTTATGCATGATGCTTGTTCTGGCGGCATTGCTATTAACCATGCGCCCCCAAAATATCCTGATCCTGCTGCTGCTCCCCTTCTTCGGTTTTTTTAATAAATCCTTCAAAGAATTTCTCTCATCTGTTTTTTCTTTTTGGGGAATCACCGGCATCCTTCTCGCCTGCTTTATCATTTTCCGGGTAAATTATTACTGGTACATGCAAACCGGGAGACTGGTGCTCAATCCTTATACCGGCGAACATTTCTATTTTAACAACCCGCATTTTTTTGAAACACTTTTCAGCTTCCGGAAAGGGTGGCTGCTCTATTCGCCCTGGGTTGTCCTGGGACTGGCCGGCATTTTTTTTATTCCCGGTTTAAAAAAGAAATTAAACCTGCTTTTTTTCTGGATCATTCTTATTTACATTTTCAGCTCGTGGTGGTGTTGGACCTACAGTCCGACCTCATTCGGCCAACGGGTCTACATTGATTTCTACTGCCTGATCGCCTTAACAAGCGGCCTGCTCTTTGAATTTCTTCACCGCAGAAAACTGTTATGGACTGCGACAATTATATTAATACTAGCCATACCACTGAACATTCACCAGATGTACCAGTACAGAAAAGGGATTATCACGTCCGACTTTTATCATGCGGAAGTTTATTTTAAAAACTTTTTCGTCACCCGCCGCATAGCACAGTTTCCGATTCCGCCGGATATCATTGATTTTAAAAAAACACATGCGCTGCATTTTCAAAATGGATCCGGCACCGTTAGCGTGAAAAAGCCATTCAGCGGTTCCTTCAAAGTTCCTGTCCCGCCTCAGATGAAGCCGGATCATTGTTCATTCCTGCGCATGCGAGCCAAATTGCTCGTGACGGAGGGAAGTCGTCCATTGAACCTGGTTGCTGATTTTCACACAAAAGGAAGAAGCGCCTTTTACAAAGCGTTTGAGATTTCCAGGCATAATTTTCCTGTTAATACCAAAAGTGAATTTGAAGCCGGGATGAATATTCCGGAAAATATCAGCGAATGTGATTCTGTTCTGATCTATGTATGGCGCCCCGACGCCCCAGGAAAAGATTCCTGCCAGGTTAAAAATATCAGCATTGAGTTTATTCATGTTGATCCTTCGTATGAATTGAAGTAACTTGCTGCACGAAATAAATTGACAACCAAATTGAATTCACCCGTCTTCTAATTAAGAGCCAGCTAATAATAAAACACTCCAGATGAAAAAACTAATTTTATTGCCTGCGCTTTTATTAATTGCGCATTTGCAGTTATCCGGACAGCACTTGGGCTTAACATTTCAGGATGCGAAAAAACAGGGTATCCGGATAACATTGCTGGACAGCGTTTATAAAAGTGCCGTACACGCAGACACTTCGCAGGCTATTTTCAAAACAGAATCGGAACAAAAGGAATTGGAAGAAGCTTATGTCAAATTACTACAGGACTTTGGAAAATTTTTAACCGCAAATAATTTTACTTGGGATAAACCAACCAGGTGCTTTAACCGGATATATTTCAATGCCAACGGGACGATCGATTATTTTCTTTTTAATTTCCTGGGAAAAGCGGAAGATAAACCTGCACCGGAAAAAGAACAAGAATTTGCGCGACTTTTAAATATTTTCATCCAGGACTACAAATTTCCATTGACCGCCCCAACAAAATTCGCCCAGTGCAGTCCGGTTACCTATATGCCGAAAAAATGACAATTATACGCTGACATGAGTCTCAATGCAATAAAACTTCAAAAGCTCCGTTAACACCGTGTCACCAATATGGTTTTGTAATGAAAAAATATTTTGCATTGGCAAGCCTTCTTTTACTTGCCGCCTGTAAAAAAGATGCGGCGCCATCACCATCAAACCAGATCAATCCTCCACCATCTATCACCAATTATGCGCCTTTGACAACCGGCAGTTACTGGATTTATGACTGGTACCTTGTGGACAGTTCCGGGAATTCAACATTTCTCAACCTCACCGACAGCATTTCCATCACCGGTGATACGATCATTGGCCTGGACACTTTTGCCATTGCTCATGGTGGCTGGTATGGCGGAGCGCCCGTTTCCTCCTATTTCCGGGACTCTATTGGTTACCTTATCAGTCCGGATGGCCGCATTTCCTTTTCCGCCACCAATTATATTGACACACTTTATACCTGGAATTCTTCAAACGGAAATGAAAGCGGTTACCTGAAAATGGATAATATCGGAGACACGGTGACGGTCCCCGCCGGTACATTCAGTACGCTGAATGCAAAATATATCGTCGTAAATAATGCCGGCACCTGGCCCTGCCTGGGGATTTATGATGTTCACGATAATCAATACGCCTACAATGTCGGAAAAGTGAGAGCGACATTTCAAATAACCACCGACCCTTCCTGCAAAGTTTACGAACAACGGTTGCGTAGTTATTATATTAATTAATTGAAATAATTTCATAACTTTCTGAGTCTATACCAGGTAGCATGAAAATATTTCTTCTTCTTTCAGCCATTCTCCTACCCTATTTTGCAACCGGACAGAACTGGTCGCCTCCTGGCGCAACCTGGTTTTACGGGTATTCCGTATGGACAGACGAGGGATATTACAAAATTGAATATACCGGCGACACTGTTATCTCTTCCATTACCTGCAAAATTCTTCGTAAGACACGCTACAATCATAATCTTGCATTTCAAACATACAATACAACTAACGCCGGAACAGAATATACTTACGCCGACAATGACAAAGTGTACATCTATAAGCATAACCAGTTTTACACGCTCTATGATTTTTCCGCCCCGGTCGGCGCGACATGGACAGTTCCCGAGATTCAACACTATAATGCCTGCAACACTACCGGCACGATCCGCGTGGACTCCACCGGGATTATGACGATCAACAGCATGCCTCTTCGTTATATCGATGTCAGCCTCGCTGATTCCTCCCAGACCTGGGGATGGCATTCCCGTATCGTGGATCTGGTAGGACCTGTTATAGCATTCGGAAATTACAATTATTTATTTCCGGTAAAATTTGACGCTTGCGGAATGGTAATGGACGAACTGATCGAAGGCGGGTATTTGAGGTGTTATAGCGATAGTTCATTCGCGTATTCAACAAACATTTCCCCGGCCTGCGATTATCTTACTTCCACAGGTGATGCAATTTCTGATCCTTTTGAAATAAATATTTTTCCGAATCCTTCCAGCGGTTCTTTCACGGTTGCTTATAGCGGTGTCACTGTCCGTGAAATCCGGCTCACCGACATCACAGGAAAAATTATTTTTCAGCGTAACACCGGAAATTTGTCAGGTCTCACCCTGGATAATTTATCGAACGGGACGTACATTTTAGCCGTAACGGATATCGAAAACCGTTCAATAAACAGGAAAATTATTTGCGCACGGTAATTGCTGTAGAAAATTCAAAATAATTTTATAACATGGAAACAAAAGAAAAAACACAGGTCACGGTGCAAACGGTCATCAATGCGCCCATTGGAAAAGTCTGGAAATGCTGGACCACACCGGAACATATCATGAAGTGGAACAACGCTTCGGATGACTGGCACACGCCTTCGGCGGAAAATGATTTGCGGACCGGCGGCAAATTCAGCGCGCGGATGGAAGCAAAAGATGGCAGCGTTGGTTTTGATTTTCGCGGCGTTTATGATCGTGTCGTAACAAACGAAAACATCGACTACACCATGGGCGACGGCAGAAAAGTGAATATCACCTTCTCAACGAAAGACAATGAAACCACGGTGATTGAGACTTTTGACGCGGAAAATCAAAATTCCATCGAAATGCAGCGCAACGGCTGGCAGGCAATTATCGACAACTTCAAAAAATACGTCGAGGCGAATTAGCAAACCGCGATACTTTTCTAATGACTAATCAAAAGATAGTTCCCTGCCTTTGGTTTGACCACCAGGCGGAAGAAGCCGCGCGTTTTTACACTTCGGTTTTCAAAAACGCGAAAATTGAAAGCATCAGCCGTTATGGAAAAGAAGGCTTCGAAGTGCATGGTCAGAAAGAAGGCACGGTGCTGACCGTAGGTTTTCAAATGAACGGACAATCTTTCACCGCGCTGAACGGCGGGCCGGTTTTCAAGTTCAATGAAGCCATTTCGTTCCAGGTTTTCTGCGATACACAGGAGGAAATTGACTATTACTGGAACAAGCTCACCGAAGGCGGCGCGGAAAGCCTGTGCGGCTGGCTGAAAGACAAGTTCGGACTTTCCTGGCAAATTGTGCCGTCGATTCTTCCAAAGCTCATGACCGATCCGGCAAAAGCGGGAAAGGTGATGGAAGCTATTATGCCAATGAAAAAGCTGATTATTGAGAAATTGATGAGCGCGTGAAGTAGCAATGTGGTAATTTGATAATGAGGCAATGAGAAGAGCTGAGAACTGAGTACTGAGAGAGGAATGAGAAAATGGGGGTAATAGAAGTACCTCGTAAGTCAAATTTCATAATTCGTACTTTTTTCGTAATTCGTACCATTCGTATTTTTTCGTATTTCGTACTTTGTAAATTGTAATTCAATGGGGCAATGAGCAAGCAGCAAATAAATAAACTTATTCTTCTGGTACTGGTTATCAGCATTACGTTGACAGCCTGCACGAATTTTGTTTTACGTATTTATGGAATGAAGAGTATAAAAGCGGTGAACGAAAAAACAATTTTGAAATACGGGGCAAAGTATCAAATTCCTCAGGAAGACAGTTATGAAATGGACACCGCCTACATGACTTATTTGTTTTCGCGGGACACTTCGGTCTATCCTTCGGAAATTAAAAATCATTACCAGCCGCTGCAGGCGCTTTATTACAACAAATCCGGCGAGTTGGTTTCTTTTCTGGTCAATTGCGATGTTGGCGGATTTCCAAACCTCGCGTGGGACCGGTACGGTTCATTTACAACCTTTCCGCCAAAGCCTGTAACGCCACTGGACAGTCTTGTGCCTGTTGATATGCAATTCAAATATCTGAGACCGCTTGCAAAAACAAAAACATTTTCCGCTGACAGTCTCGACTATGTGGTTATTGTGTATTGGAGCCGTTTTATGGGCAGGCAGAGCAAACGGCTGATCCATTTTGTGCAGGAAAACAAAAAGCTCGCTGCCGGAAAAAACGTGAAGATCATTTACGCGAACACAGATAATCTTTTTGCGCGGGAGGAATAAGAAACTGCAAAGGAATGTAGAAGTGTGTTTTTGTGCCTTATTCGCCGAGATAAGAGCGGCCACTGAGCTTGTCGAAGTGTCCGCTGCTATCCCTGCCCGGGAAAAACTTTTAATTAATACTTGCGCGTGTATCTTCTACTTGCGCTCACGTTATAGAATTTAAACGCTATACAATGAAAAAACAAAGCTTGTTAACGATGACGGTGCTTATGCTGTTTATTTCCTGTACAACCGTCAAGCTCACTTCGGAAATTACGGCGGATAATCTGGGAAATCCACCCGGGACCATAAAAATCGCCGCGGACCTGTACCTCGATCAATCGGAAGTACGGAACATGGATTACCTGGAATTTTTATACTGGACCAAAAACATTTATGGAATTAATTCATTGGAATACAAATCCATTATCCCTGATGCAGGGATCTGGAAAAAAATAAACAGCAATTACGCTTCACTCGATTCTAATTACCTGACGCATCCGGACTACAGTCATTTTCCCGTGCTGGGAGTTTCTAATCAACAGGCGCGGCAATTCACCAAATGGCGGTCCGACCGGGTGATGGAATTTACACTGATCAAATACGGCGTGCTTGACTGGAATACTAAAACTACCCCCGGTTCGGAATTTACCATTGAAAAATATTTTACCGGCATGTATAAGCAGATAAAACCAAATCCGCACCTGCTTATTTATCCAGAATATAAATTGCTTGACCCGGAAGAAAATACAACAACCGGCTTTAAGAATATTTGCACATATAAAAAGTGGAAAACGCTATAATGGGTGATGGCATGCCAACGGAAGTTTCAGTGCGGCGCAAGAATGATTCAACAAACTTGTGTATTGAAACTAATCTGTGTAAATCTGTGCAATCTGTGGCTCTAAATTCGCGTAAATCCGCGTAATCCGTGTAATCCGCGGCAATTAATAGAGATCTTTTACTCTAAGGGCCCCCGATTTCAATGATCAATCCAGGTTTAAACAATTAGCAAACCTTTACATCCAAGTACAGGGTGCTTTGAAACCTGGTTTTTACTTTTTACATTTCGGTGAAAAAATAATTCCGGGCATATTTTTCGTTATGAGATGATGGTGCGTTTTTTGCTGCGAACGCTACAAATAATTCTCAGTAGCATTTAAGGATATGGGTCGCAAAGAAAATATCAAACGCACGAAACACCTGCGGGAAATCAAAGAAAAAAAGATTTTAGCCGCACTCGAGCATGCCGGCATCGGTCCGCTTGACCTGCGTGTGAAACACAGGGAAAACCTGGAAAAAACAAAACCTGGCATTAATCAGGACATGGTGGATTATGCCGAGCTGATCCGTGATTTCGTAAGTCCGCTTATTAACCAGGACGATAATCTGGACAGCATTCGCACAAAAATTGTTTTCGGGATCACTGTTTGGAATGCTGCCGTCCTGCAGGATGCCGGTGGTGAAATTTACCTGCTTGCAAAAAGTCATGTGGACGAGCTCATCGACGAAACGCCTGAACTGGGTGAACAGCTTGATAGCCTGGTAGGGCGGAAATATGAAGATTTCGAAGATTATGACCACCTTATTTCCGGGTTCGAATTCAAACGCCTCGATGATCGCAGCTACGAGCTGAAAGCGACTTCCCTGTCGCTATTTAAATGAAATCCGGTTGTCAAAGAAATCATCAATTCCCTTTGCATCCTTTAACCGTTTTTTAAACTGCAATTTCTTCGGCGGATTTTAAAATAACCACTGAGGAAAAAAAGG
>DATDOQ010000456.1:0-3065 GCA_035293205.1 Bacteroidia bacterium | reverse complement strand
GCTCATCAGATAAATCTCAGCGTCCTTTGCGAATATCTTTGCGCTCTTTGCGGTTTAAATGTAACCGCAGAGTACGCCAAGGTTTACGCAAAGTTTCGCAAAGGGAATTTTCAAAATGATTTGACGGAAATAAAAAGAGTTGATGTTCACCAAGATAAATCTACAACTGAAGGTTTATCGAAATTGTCTTCCCCATTTGATTTCACCAACCTAGGTCCAACCTGGTAGACTACCGCCCTAAATTCACCAAACCCTCACTCCCAAACAAACTTCCCGCTATAACTTCCATGTCCCGATTGCAACAAGTAATAGTACAACCCGCCCGCCAAACCATCCCGCTGAATTTCGACTTCCGCTGTGTTTAACGCCGGCTTATAGAAAACCATCTCCCCGCAACTATTAAAAACAGAAAGCGAAAAAACTTCACTGTCCGCATTGGTGAATTTCAGCGTGGTGTTTGACGCGGATGGATTTGGAAACACAGAAACAAAACGCGTGTTCGCAGTTGGCGCGATTCCCGTGGGCCCTTCGCAAGACTGCGTTTCCACGGCAAGGCAAACATCGTCCACATAATAATAAACATCGCCCCAGCCGGTGGTCTGGACCGTGGTGAATGTCATCATCGAATAGGGAACAAACGAACCGATGATCAGGTATTGTTCACCGCCGGTTGCAACAAACGTTCCCTGGACAAGCTGCCAGCCATTCTGCGAAGTGTAGGGCGTTGAACCCTGGATCTGCGGTGTGAGGATGATCGGGTTTGCATTTGCATAACTGATGTTTGTCGCCGTGCAGTAAGCGCCGATCTCGTTGATCGCTTCCATCGAGCTGCTGTGCAGGCAAACGTAAAATGAAACGGCATAAGTTGTTCCCGCCACCAGCGGCGCGGAAAGATGCCCGGTCATATACTCACGGATATTTGCCGGATCGTAAACGATGATCCCGCCATACGCGTTTCCACCATGGGGTGGTTCATCATTCGGCGCAATGGGGCAGCCTGCATAAAAGTAATCCGCGCTGCCATACGATGGTTTGGTCCAGACGGCCACATAATTCACGAATGCGCCGCTGCCCGAAGGACATTGCAGGGAATCTTCAAATCCGGGGTTTAGCAGAAGATTTTGCGCGCCAGAAAAGGCGGGGGTAAAAAGAAGAAGGAAGGGTAGATGTTTTTTCATGCGAACAAATGTTTTCATTGTTTACTTCTCCCCCCGGATCTTCCTCTCAATCGCAGAAGTCGAATGCCCCGGCACCAAATCAATCAGCATCACTTCGCCTCCTTTTGTAAGCACAATATCGTGACCGGCGATCTGCTCTACGCGGTAATCGGCGCCTTTCACTAATACATCCGGTTGGATAAATTTAATCAGCTCATACGGGGTTTCCTCATTAAAAAGAATTACCGCGTCCACACAAACAAGCGATGCGAGAATCAAACTCCGCGAATCCTGGTCCTGCAATGGGCGTGTTTCTCCTTTGTTCAGCGATCGCACGGATGCGTCGCTGTTGAGACCGACTACAAGAAAATCCCCGAAGTCTTTTGCTTTGGCGAGATAATCGACATGGCCGGGATGCAGCAGGTCGAAACAGCCATTGGTAAAAACAATTTTGTTGGCAAAATAACGCAATGTTTCAAGTGGACGCGTAAAGGATTCCTGCGTGTGAATTTTTTTCCGGATGGATTCGATGGTGCTCATGTCGTTTCCCGGTTCAGCGTGGATCGTACCGCGATGGAAATGCCGGTAAACAAAATTACGGTAACTACCTGAGCGCCCCAACTCAGCCAGGCAAAAGGCGCTACCAGCGGCTCCACTTCATTTTGTGTCCCGTTAAAACCGTAATTGTGGATCAGCAGGTAAGCAAGCACGCTAGTCACAAAAACCTGGTAGGCGCCTATTCCGCCCGGTGTGAATGCCACGCCGAATGTGCCGAACAATAGAAGGATCAGCGCGGAATTAAGCGATACGCTTGAAGTAACGGTAAAGCAAAAAAGACAACTATACAGCGAAAAAAGATAACAGCTCCAGATAAACAGCGAATGGAAAATAAACCAACCCGGTCGCGGTACACGGCGCACGGCTAAAAATCCATCGCGAAAACCTGTCAGAAAGGAAGCAAGCCTGCCCCGGATCATCGACTGCACTTTTTTCCGAAAGGTGTAAAATAATACAACTATAAAAATAATTCCGCCAATCAGCATCGCCATGGCCGTGGTGTTCGCGCCGAAAGCGGCTATTTTATTGCTGGCGGGAATCCATATCTTTTCACTCCATAATTGTCCGAGCTCCGAAAATTGTGAAACCAGGATCAGAATAAAAACTACGCCTAGACAGAGCGAATCCACGATACGCTCCACCACTACGGTCCCGAAAGATTCGCTGAAAGGAACCTCATCGCTGGTTTTCAGAATGCCGCAGCGGATAACTTCGCCGGAGCGCGGGATCCCATAATTCGCAAGGTAACCGATCATGACGGCGTAAAAGCGACTGCCGAGTCCCACATTATGCCCAAGCGGAGTGAGCAGCTGCTGCCAGCGGATGGCCCGGCTGAGATGCGCAAGCGCGCCGATGATAACCGCAACCACCATCCACCCGTATTTCGCATTAGAGATCGCGAAAAAAAATTCATCACGTTGTTGCTCAGTGAAACGGCTGAATTGCCACCACAGCAACCCCAGTCCGAGGCCGAAAAACAGAATAAACTGGAGCGCTTTTCGAACCCTGGAATTCAAGATCAGGTTTTCAGTTGGTTGGTAGTTTCGTCAGGGAAAATTACAGTGGGGGAAAACTTTTTTGCATCCTCAAAATCCATCATCGCGTAGGCAATGATCAGCACCACATCGCCGACGGCGGCCTTGCGCGCGGCGGGACCATTTAGACAAATGACGCCCGAACCGCGTTTCCCTTTGATCACGTAAGTGACGAGCCGTTCGCCGTTGTTAATGTTTACAACCTGCACCTGCTCATTTTCGATCAGGTTGGCAGCTTCCATCAGGTTCTCATCAATCGTCACGCTGCCGATATAGTTCAGATCCGCCTCCGTCACGCGGACACGGTGGATCTTCG
>DATDOQ010000455.1:0-6220 GCA_035293205.1 Bacteroidia bacterium | reverse complement strand
CTTCGATCCAAATAATTTTCGCGGGATCCAGTTCGCTGATCGCGTGGTGAAGATCATTTTCAAATTGTTCAGAAGTGGGCTGAGCAGGCTGACCCAACGCCCCAAAAGCCGACCCCCGGTGCGCGGCTATTGCTTCAAGGTCAATAACCTGCTCCCCTTTTTTTCGCAACGCATGCAGAATTTCCGTTTTCCCTGTGCCTGTTTCGCCACCGACAATGCGCAGGTTCAATGGTTTTTCGAATTCTTTAAGAACAAAATTCCTGTAAGCTTTATATCCCTTCTGAAGCGTAAAAACTTCCAGTCCGACGGTTTCAAATACCCAGGCGACTACTCCGCTACGCATGCCGCCGCGCCAGCAATGTACCAGGATCCGCTTGGCTACGGCCAGTTCCATTCCTTTTCGTGAAAAATCGGCCATTTTAGGCCCAACCAGCTCAAACCCAAGCAGTATAGCCTGTTCGCGCCCATCCTTTTTATACACCGTTCCAACCTTTGCCCGTTCCTCATCGCTGAACAATGGCAGGTTGATGGCACCAGGGATATGTCCATGCGCAAATTCCCCCGGCGACCGCACATCAATCACCGGCAAAACGCCTTTTTTAGCAAGGAAAATGTCAATCGGAAGGGATTTTGGCAAGTGAAAAGTCGTTTGGGAAAGGGAAAAAGCCTATATTTGCACCCTCAAAAATAATCAATACCCAGATGGCAAATCATAAATCTTCGGTTAAACGTATTCGCTCGAATGACGCGAAGCGCCTAGTTAACCGTTACCAGGCTAAAACCACGCGTACAGTCCTGAAGCAGTTCCGTGAAGAAAAGGATAAAAAAGCGGCCGAAGCAATGCTTCCAAAGATTGTTTCCATGCTCGATAAGCTGGCGAAAAAGAACATTATTCATAAAAATAAAGCTTCCAACCTCAAAGCAAAAATCACCAAACAGGTTGCCGCTTTGGGAAAATAAGGTAACTTAGTTCTAAGAAACGGTTAAATTTTATTGATTAAGCACTGCATGAAAATGTGGTGCTTTTTTTTGTCATGCTTCGATACGTTGGTTTCACTTACCGTGAAACCAACTACTCAGCAGGACAAAAAAAATTAAAAGAGAAGTTCGCACACATGCCACTTTCCGAAGTAGTCTCCGTCAGCAGAAAAAAAATAAAAAGGAATAAATTATGATTACTGAATTCTCATTAAAAAAAACCTTCGTGTCTTCTCTTCGTGAGCTTAGTGTCTTCGTGGCCCGGAACTTTGTGTCTTTAATAGGCACGAAGAAGGCAGCCGCCCGCCACTCGAAAAAGAAATAGAATAACCCTCCAACCCACAAATAAATATGAAAGCGTATGTACAGTACAAACAGAATTCCAATCACTTCCTGGGCTGAAGAAGACCGTCCCCGGGAAAAGTTAGTAGCAAAAGGCCGGCACGTTTTGACGGATGCTGAATTGCTCGCGATCATTCTCGGAACAGGAAGCCGCAATGAATCAGCAGTCGATCTTTCGAGGCGATTATTGAGTGAAAATGAAAACAGCCTTGAAAAGCTCTCGCGATTGTCTGTTCCGGAGCTGATCAAATATGACGGGATCGGGGAAGCGAAAGCAATCAGCATAACGGCTGCGCTGGAGCTGGGCCGCCGGCGGAATGCGATGACCGCGAATGACGACGAGCTTGTCATCAGGGCAAGCGCTGATGGATACAACATTATCCGCCCGGAACTCGAAGATCTGGATCATGAACAGTTCTGGGTGATCTTATTAAACCGGGGCAACAAAGTTTTACGAAAAGAGCTGATCAGTCGCGGTGGAATGAACGCAACCGTGGTGGATCCAAAGCTTGTTTTTCGGGCGGCACTTTCTGCGGGCGCTTCCGGAATTGTGGTTTGCCATAATCATCCTTCGGGTGGGATCAAGGCGAGTGAAAATGATATCAGGCTGACGCGCCGCCTCCGGGAAGCCGCGGTGCTGCTTGAAATCACGCTGCTCGACCACATTATCGTGGGCGCAAATAGTTACTTTAGCTTCGCCGATGACGGGCTGCTTTAAATCCGTCTGACACGTATGCTTCACATTCTCACTGTTATCGGGGCGCGACCCCAGATCATCAAGGCCGCAGCGATCAGCAGGGCCATACGGGAAAAGTTTGCCGGGAAGATCCGCGAGAGTCTGGTCCACACCGGGCAACATTACGATGAAAATATGTCCCAGGTTTTTTTTGATGAAATGGAAATTCCGTCTCCGGATTATAACCTCGCAATCGGATCCGGAACGCATGGCAAACAAACGGCCGAGATGATCGCACGGCTGGAAGAAGTGATCCAGAAAGAAAAACCGCAAGCTGTACTTGTGTATGGCGACACCAATTCGACGCTGGCGGGCGCGGTTGCCGCATCGAAGATGCATGTGCCGCTGATCCATATCGAAGCCGGCATGCGCGCGCACAATAAAAAAATGCCGGAAGAAGTGAACCGCATTCTCTGCGATCATGTTTCCACGCTTTTATTCGCGCCGACAAAAAACGCGATTTACAATCTGCAGCGAGAGGGCATTTCTAAAGGCGCGCACCCGGAAAAAGCAACCATAGACGCGCCTGCGGTTTATCATTGCGGTGATATCATGTACGACAACAGCCTTCATTTCGCGCGTATCGCGGAAAATAAAAGTGAGATCCTGAAAAAAACCGGTGTGGTCGCCGGAAAATATTTTTTAGCCACCGTTCACCGCGATTTTAATGCCGATGATCCGGAACGACTTCGTTCGATCCTGCAGGGATTGAAAAACATTGCGGCCGCCTTTCAATTCCCGGTGGTTTTCCCGGTGCATCCGCGCACGCGCCAGCTGCTTGCTTCCGTACAGATCGATCCATCGCTCATCAAGCTTATTCCACCCGCTTCCTTTCTCGAAATGACCTGCCTTGAAAAAAATGCCGCCCTGGTGTTGACCGATTCCGGTGGGGTGCAGAAAGAAGCGTTTTTTTTCAAACGTCCCTGTGTGATCCTGCGCGAAGAAACAGAGTGGGTGGAGTTGGTCGAATGCGGCGCTGCCAAATTAGCGGGCGTGGATCCGCATGCAATCCAGGTGGCTACACAAACGTTATTAATGGATAAGATCAATTACCCCGAAATTTTTGGCGATGGCAAAGCGGCCAACTTCATCTGTAAAGAAATCCTGCATCACCTGGGCTGAATGAACCAGCTGCTGATTTATACCCACAGGCCCACCAACCGGAATCGTTACATGTTCCGGCTTTATTTCCGTGATCTGCTCGGGCTGGATATCACCGTTACCGACAACGCGGATGAATTCATTGAGTCGCGCCTCCCGAAGGTCAGTTATTCGCAGCAGGCCTTAAGCGATGAAGTGTTTTTTTTCTCCCGCAGCCTGCTTTTTGAGCCTGGAATCAGTGAGCAGAATATTTCGGTAACCGAATGGGAAGGGCAAAAAATATTTTTTTCCGCCGGGAAAGCTTCCACGTTTCCCTTCGATCCGTTTGCCGCCGGTTTTTACCTGGTCAGCCGTTATGAAGAATACCTGCCGCATATCCGCGATTCAATAGACCGGTTTGATGCACGGCAAAGTCTTGCTTACCAGAATGGATTCCTTGAAAAGCCGGTTGTGAATCAATGGGCGCAGCTGATCCGCAAAAGGCTGGAAGCAAAATATCCGAAGCTGGAATTCCGCGCTCCGGCTTACCAATTTATTCCCACCATTGATATTGACAATGCATACGCTTACCTTGAAAAAGGAGTGATGCGAAGTTTGGGCGGTTATGTAAAAGCCTTGTTCAAGCTCGATTTTGAAGATATCCGTTTGCGCACCCGTGTCCTGCTCCGTTTGCAAAAAGATCCCTACGACACGTATGTGTACCAGCTCGGATTGCAGAAAAAATACAACCTGAAGCCCATTTATTTTTTTCTTGTCGGAGATTACGGCATCAACGATAAAAATATTTCGCCGCAGAACCGGAATTTTCGCGAACTGATCAGTCATATCGCCGATTACGCGGAGGTAGGCGTGCATCCTTCCTTCGGCTCTAACCGCGACCCGGCACGTTTACAGGTTGAAGTTTCACGCCTGAAAAATATCCTCCACCGCGACATCACCAAAAGCCGCCAGCACTTTTTGATGCTGCATTTTCCGAATACTTACAGAAACCTGGCAGAACGCGATATCACCGACGATTATTCGATGGGTTTTGCGAACGCGATCGGTTTCCGCGCGGGCATCTGCACGCCTTTTAATTTTTACGATCTCGATCTCGAATTTGAAACATCCCTGCGCATTCATCCATTTGCGGTGATGGACGCGACGTTAAACCTTTACATGAATTTATCGCCCGAAGAGGCCATAGACCGGACAAAAAAAATTATTCAGGAAATAAAAAATGTGAAAGGCATTTTCATTTCAGTCTGGCATAACGAAACCCTGTCGGACCAGAAAAACTGGAAAGATTGGCGAAGGGTTTATGAAGAAATTGTGGAAAATAGTCAGTAGTCAGTTGTCAGTAGTCAGTAGGGGGTATTATTACTGTATGCCACTCACCCCCTAATGACCACTGACCACTGACTACTGACCACTGACTAAAAATGATCATCTACCACAAACACCATGAAATCGACCGCGATCGTTGGGACGAATGCATCCGCAAATCGTTCAACGGGATCATTTACGCGTATTCATGGTACCTCGATATTGTTTCGCCGCAATGGGAAGCGCTGATCGAAGGCGAGTACGAAAGTGTGATGCCATTAACGCCGGGCAAACAGATGGGGGTCAGTTATTTATTTCCGCCTTTTTTTTCCCAGCAGCTGGGTGTCTTTTCGGTGAAAAAATTAACCGCGGAGGCTGTTCATGCATTCCTGGATGCCATTCCTGAAGTTTATCGTTATTGGGAAATAAACCTGAACACATTCAACAAAGTTGACGGAAGCGATTATGAATACCGGCCGAACCTGACGCACGAGCTGGACCTGATCGATTCCTATGAAAATATCCGGAAAGGTTATGCGGAAAATGCGCGGCGTAATTTAAAAAAAGCGGAAGCTGGCGGGTTGAAGCTCACAACCACACCCTCACGTGAGGAAATCATTTCCCTGTTCCGTGCAGGCAGGGGAAGCAAAGTGAAAAATCTGCTCGAAGCGCAATACGATACGTTGCGGCGATTGCTGCAGGCGCTGGACGCGCGCGGTCGGCTTCATGCGCGGGGGGTATTGAACGAGCGCGGCGAATTAATTGCGGGCGCGTTTTTTGTTGATGCAAACGGCAAAGTGATATTTCTGTTTTCTGGATTAAATAATGAGGGAAAAGAAAAAGCGTCCATGTATTTTCTCATCGACAACTTCATTCGCGAAAACGCGCACAAAAATCTCGTGCTCGATTTTGAAGGCAGTAATGACCGTGGGATCGCCAGGTTCTACCGCGGATTCGGGGCTAAAGAATGCGTATATTTGCAGGCTCGCTGCAACCGGCTTCCATGGCCTATCCGGCTCTTAAAACAGTTGCGGGAACGATCCAAAAACCTGTTATGATCAACGATCTCAGTAAAAACCCTTCGGTGCTTAATACGTACATGGCCGAGCTGCGTGATATTAATGTGCAGAAAGACAGCATGCGCTTCCGGACCAACCTGCACCGTATAGGGGAAATACTGGGTTATGAAATAAGCAAAAGCCTTGGTTACACGCTGAAAGATGTGACAACGCCGCTTGGAATTGCGCAGGTGCCTGTTCTGAATGATCAGCCGGTGGTTGCTACCATACTCCGGGCCGGTTTGCCGATGCATAATGGAATTCTTTCAACGCTCGACCGAGCTGAGAACGCGTTTATTTCCGCATACCGCCAGCATCACAAAGATGGAACGTTCGATGTTCACATCGATTACATGGCTTGCCCGATGCTCGAAGGAAAGGTGCTGATCCTCTGCGATCCCATGATGGCAACCGGGCGCTCGATGGTGATGGCCTATCAGTCATTGCTTCGTCGTGGCCGGCCAAAACACATTCATGTTGCTTCCGTAATTTCCAGCATGGATGCCATTGATTTTGTGCGTAAAAATCTGCCGGAGCATCTTTCAATCTGGACTTGTGCTGTGGATGATGAACTAACGGCGCAGTCCTATATCGTACCCGGTTTAGGCGATGCGGGTGATCTCGCATTCGGCGCTAAACAGTAAGCAGGGCCCATGACGGACACCGTAAAGCATTGGCTTGAAATTATAGAGGTCGGATT
>DATDOQ010000454.1:0-3963 GCA_035293205.1 Bacteroidia bacterium | reverse complement strand
GATGGCAGCGTGGATATGACTGCTCCTCCAAGCAGGAATAACAAAGCGGTTATTTTAAATGTATTTTTCATAGGTGATAATTATTAACTGATTAAGATTAATTATAATTATTAAAAATGGATCGCAAGACCGATCATCGATTGACCCGTTGAGAGATCGAGGTAAATGCCGAGGTTATCGGTAGCATGCCATTCGGTTCCGATATGACCGTCAAGATACAGGCCACTGCTGCTGTGCGAAATCACGGTTGTTTCACCATAATAACCGCTTTCCCAGGTAGTTTTACGAATTGAAAATCCGAGTGAAGCAGCCAGGTAAAAATCCCACCGCGATCCGGCGCCAAGGAACTGATCGAAATAATAACTTCCTTTTACGCCAACCGGAATGACCGTCTGGCGGTATCCGTAATTTTTATACGGGTAGTTCGGATTCCCCCAATAATAATAACTGCGGTAAGAATAAACCGTAACAAACGGGGCCAACGTAAAGTTCCTGGCAACGTTCAGTTCGAAATCGGCATGCAATACCGGCATGGAATGGCCGACATATCCATAATATCCTATTCCCAATCCCAGGTTCAGTGTGTTGCCGAAAGATTCTTCCGAACCTGAATCCTGCGCGCGTAATCCGGCTCCTGCAAACAGGAAGCACGTCGCGAATACTAAGACTTTATTTTTCATGGCTATTTGTTTTTATTCCCGTTTGACGGGCTTGAGAATTTATTTTCTCTTATCAAAGGTGCAACTGAACCGGAATAAACTCGTTACACCATTGTTTCTATAACTTGCAATATTCACACGTGGACTTTCGCCACTCTGTATCAAGAGAAATCATTTCAGGGCATCTCGAATAACCCGGCAGGACGAGGCGGGAGTTTACTCGACGTAAAAGAGGATTTTGAGCTGCGCAGCGAACGAAGTAATGGCGGGTTATTAGAGATGCCCTTCAAATAGAAAATCCGGGAAGTATTACCCGGATATTCCATTTTGCAGAATAATTTTCTGTTCACATCAATCAAAAAGTGATTATTTTTTGCCTGAATTTCCTTTGGGTTTACCCGGATGAGGAGCGCCGGGGTTTTTAGAATTGCCCGGGCTGCCTGGTTTTTTATACCAGCCCTTGTGCTTGCCATTGTCCTTCTTATTCACTAAAACAACACAGGATGAAAGATTAACCAACAGGGCGGCGCATAATACCAGCATCCAAAATGCTTTTAAATTTTTCATTTTATAAATCTTTAGTTTGATTTAAATTCCAGGAATACCCTACTGACTGTTTTTATTTATCAGAAAAGAAAAGCGAATCCAACGTAGGCAGAATAGGTCTTTACATTATTATTGTCAATTACGTTATAGGTGCGTGAATCAGGTTGCGGATCCGGGTCGCGGATATCGAGAAATCCAAGCACACCGCGGAAACCAATGTCGAGACGGATCGTGCGGACTTCATTTAGCGCGAATTCCAGGCCGGCTCCATAGGCAAATCCCACATCACCTTTCCGCATCACCACGATCGCCTGCATCGTGTCAGAACCACTGCTTCCCGATGTTTCAATGCGTGACCCCACATTATAACCAACTTGCGGACCCACTACAAAATTCAGATTCACCGGTTTTGATTTCCCGGTATTAAGCGAAAGCAGCAAAGGAAAATTGACGTATGAAACATGTAACGTCCGTTCCATTTCCTGATCACTGTATTTTTGTGTCAGCGAATTGTAAATAATTTCGCCCTGTATCCCAACGTGGTTAGTGAAGTTCACCGCAAGCATCCCGCCGATTCCGTACCCGAGCGTTGCCTGCCCCTGGACCGTCCCCCCGTCATAGGTACGCATGCTGAATGCGGATACGGTTGGCATAAACCGGAAACCGATTTCAACGATGTGAAAATCCGGTCGTTCTTTTACAGTTTCTGCTTCCTGTCCTTTCAGGGTCATAAAGCAGGAGACTGTTAAAAGCGCTGTGAAAAATATGGTCTGTTTCATATGAATGTTTTTTATCAGTTTAATTTGGTTTTCCTTTTTTTGATGAATTGGGTTTAGGCTTCGAAGCCGGCGTTGGTTTGGGAGCGGGATCGGCTTTGGGCGCTGGTGAAGGGCTGGCCTGCGGTTTCGGTTGTTCGCCTCCGACTTTTTTCTGTTCTGCCTTTCGCTCTGCCTTTTTATCCGCGGGTTTTGCAGCCGGCTGTTTTGCCGGTTCCGTTTTGCGCTGTTCAGGCGTCTTCACTTCTTTCGCGTCGGCCACTTTAGCAGGGGCGGGTTTTTTGCCCCCCGCGGCGGTTTTCTCAACACCCGGCTTATAGATCTGCATCTGCCCTTTGCTTACCTTTTGTCCATGACTTTTATTGTCTTTTACTACAACCTGGCTTACCGGCTTACCGGACCTTTTTTCCACTTCGCCTTTTTCAGGTCCTGAATTATAAATAGTCTTCCCGTTTGTCCGGTTATTCGTAATTATTGTCGTGTTATTAATGATCGTAGTGTTGGATGAAGAATTTACATAATGATTATGCATGGTGGTGGTCCCAAAATAATTCACTTCCACAAAAGTCCATTCATGCGCTGGGGTCTGATATGCACCCGGCCCCATACTTGCCCATCCATAATACCCGGGTGATCCTCTCCATGTCACCCATCCCGGACCCCATTGTGTGTCGGGAATCCAAACAGGACCGTAAAATGGATCGGTGTACCAGCGGCCATAATGAAACGGCGCCCAGCCCCATGCATAATAAGAAACCCAGGTCCATCCATAATCGGAATAAATCCAGTAACCATTCGTGGCATAAGGTGAAAAACCAGGACCGGCATCCGGTATCCATACATACCCATAAGATGGGTTTTCGATCCATGTGCCATAAGGACTCAGGTCATCATAAAATACCTGGAAGCTTACATTAACTTGCGCTCTGGCATGATGTGGCATCAACCAAACGCCGGTTTGAATCGCCATAAGCAATAACCCGGTTTTGAAAAACATTTTCATGATGGCTTATTTTTAATTACAATTATTTTTAAAAATCACATTGCATTTTTAACATTACCCGGAGCTTCATTTAAACCGGATTCCTCCCGCCCGGATTTTTTTTCATCCGGAATCGTCACCTGCAATTCTTCCACCCACTTCGAAAGCTCCAGGTACTGCTCTTTAATTTGCATGGTAATCTCCAGAATCTTCTCGTTTAAACTCTTTTCATTTTCCATATTTCAACTTTTTGCATGTGTGTCGGTCATGTAGATCCCAGGTTCCGGACTGTTTAAAACAGCAGTATGAGAATTATTATTATAATAAGCAATGCGCCGACGGAAATATAAACACCGCCATAAGAACCACTCGCATTCGATTTTTTACTTTTCTTTTTCGGTTCCTTCGTATTGACCGGGTCAGGTGTGACAGCATTCACTTCTTCGGGTGGGCTTACGGAAACCGCGGCGCCAACCGAATGCGTGATGGTGCCCGTAACCGGAGTGCTGCAGGCAGCGTGCAATTCGCGCGGTATACCAACAAGTGACAGTAAAATGGCTGCCAGGATAATCAGTGTCTTTTTCATAGGTTTTGATTTAGACCGGCAAAGCCGGCAGTTAATTTTATTTGGCAATTTTATCTCCCCTGATCAGGCGCAACAAAACCGCCACCACAGCAATAACAAGTAGAATATGCACCAGGCTTCCGGCATTATAGCCCAGATAACCGATTGCCCAGAAAATGATTAGAACAACCGCGAAGAGATAGAGTATATTTCCCATTTTATTTATGTTTTATTTTGTATTAATTGATAATTAATAATTGACATATTCAATTGCTGTGTTTTCCTGTTCAAAGGGCGGCAATAATTTCCGCCAGTTCCTCTTTCGTTTTGCCCAGCTTGAGCCTGATCCTTTCAAGCATTTCCTCCTTGCGTCCTTCCGCATATAGCAGGTCATTTTCCGTTAAAAGGGCGAATTGTTCCTTCAGCTTTTCCTTT
>DATDOQ010000453.1:0-2907 GCA_035293205.1 Bacteroidia bacterium | reverse complement strand
ATCTTCTTTTTCCAACCAGGGAGAAATCTGTCTTTGCGGTTCAAGGATTTTTGTGGAGCGTCCGCTGTATGAAAAGTTTAAAAACGCTTTTGTGGAAAGAGCAAAACAACTGCGGCCCAGTGACCCATCGGATGAAAAGGCAAGGATGGGCGCGATCGTTTCGGAATCGCACATGGAGAAAATTCTCTCCTATATTGATCTTGCCAAAAAAGAAGGCGGTACTGTTCTCGCAGGTGGAAACCGTGTTAAATTGTCTGGCCAACTCGAAAACGGCTGGTTCATTGAGCCCACCGTTATTGAAGGATTGTCACACACCTGCCGCACCAACCAGGAAGAAATTTTCGGCCCGGTGGTAACGCTCATGCCTTTCGACACGGAAGAAGAGGCGTTGCGCATGGCAAACAGCACCATTTATGGTTTGGCGGCATCTGTATGGACACAAAATCTTTCGCGCGCGCACCGGGTTGCAGGACATTTACATAGCGGAATCATCTGGATCAACTGCTGGCTTTTGCGTGATCTCCGGACTCCCTTTGGAGGCATGAAAGATTCCGGTGTGGGCAGGGAGGGCGGTTTTGAAGCGCTCCGTTTCTTTACGGAAGCGAAAAATGTTTGCATCAAGCTTTAAAAAACAACTTAGCATCTGCAAACAGGTTTTGCGGAAAGCATTCAGGCTAAATACAATTTCATTGATTATCAAACAATTAACAGCACATGCCTGATAAGTCAGCCATAGGTTTATTGACTTTTATGACAACCTTGACCTAACTTTCCTTTCCAAACCAAACACGACATTATGATCCAGGAATTTTTTTCAAATGCGCCATGGCTGCAAATAGCAGTTGCGGCTATTGCCTATTTTGCTTTAGGCGCCCTCTGGTACATTCAACCCACTTTCGGAAAAGCCTGGGTGGCTGGTCACAAAATCGTGATGGATCCCGAAGCAGCGAAGAAAAAGATGCCGATGCTGATGACGTCAACATTTATCCTCGGGTTCCTGCTTGCGATCGTTTGCGCCATGTATCTTGGCGTAACACAAACGCCGGAAATGGATTATATGCAGGCGATTAAAATGGGCCTTTTCGTGAGCGCATTTGTAGTGCTTCCGATGGCAACCAACTATATGTATCTCAGCAAATCGTTCAAAGTATTCCTCATCGACGCGGGCTACCACACAGTCGGCATTACGCTGATGTGCATTATCCTCAACGTCTGGCAGTAAAAGAACTGAGAACTGAGAGAATCGCATTTGGCGTTCAGCTGTGGTAGAATAACATTTGAACAGAAATTTGGGCGTGCCCCCGTCAAAAAAAGATTTGCTTAAAAAAATCGATTTTTTTTGACGGGGTCGGGCTATTCGTTCCAAGTCCGGCCCATCAAAGTGCGTTCCCTGAGCCGAGCCCTGAGTTTATCGAAGGGCGAAGGGTGATGGGCCGGCGCTTTCCACTGCTATCCCTCACGCAGGGAAAAAGTCAGGCAAATAATTCTTACGCTCCCATTCTGCTTTCTATTTATTTAAAACAATTCTGAACGTTGTTCCTTTGCCGGGTTCGGAGCGCTTCACGAATATTTTTCCCTTGTGATATTGTTCGATTATTCGTTTTGTCAGCGATAATCCCAATCCCCAGCCGCGCTGTTTGGTGGTGAATCCGGGTTCGAAAATCGTTTTGTGTTTTGAGCGCGGAATGCCTTTCCCGGTATCGGTGATATCCACATAAACAAATTGCTGCAGATCGCTTACTTCAATGGTGATCTTTCCAATGCCATCCATTGCATCAACCGCGTTGCGGCAAATATTTTCAATCACCCAGGCAAACAGCGGAACATTGAGCGGAACGATCACATCGCCTGAAACGCGCGTGCTGAATTCAACGCTTTTTGGTGAACGGGAGCGAATGTAATCGATGGAAGTTGTGAGGGCGTCCGTCAGATTTTCTGCAACCAGCTTTGGCTGCGATCCGATTTTAGAAAACCGCTCTGTTATCATTTCCAGCCGTTTCACATCCTCAGAGATTGCTTTGGTCATGGCATCGTCAACACCTTTGATTTTTAAATATTCCAGCCATGCGAGAATGGACGAAAGCGGTGTTCCCAGCTGGTGCGCGGTTTCTTTTGCCATACCGATCCACACATTGTTCTGCTCGGCCCTGCGCGATGTGCTGAATAAAAGATAAGCCACAACGAGAAACATGCCGATGACAATGAACTGGGCTACCGGAAAATACCGCAATGCCTGGAGCTGCGGTGATTCCATGTAATAGATGATATTTTTTCTGCCGGGACTAATCGAAACGAGGATCGTATCGCCTTCGGACATAAGCTTTTTCAGCATCTGCTGCATATACCGGGCGGAATCCATTCTCAGCTTATCCGGATCCAAATTTCCGAAGGCAATGATTTCTTTCGAGGAAGAATCAGTGAAAACTGCGGGCGCCGAAGCTGGGTTGGAAGCCACTTCGCGGATGAATGATCTTTCGTTGTCCTCGTACGACCGTCTTATCTCTTCAAAGATTTCCGAATTTTTATAATAGAGATAATATTTTGCGCCGCGTCCATCATCAACATAAAATACCGAATCGTGCTGCGCGCGCATTTCCCGCAATTGCCCATTCAGCCATGTTGAATCCCGAACAAGGGCAGTGTCGAGGTTTCTCCATTGTAGAATTTTACCTTTCCCGTTTGTGATAATTACAGGTACAGTTTCATTGTCCTTGATGACCTGGAAAACAAAATCAAAAACGCTGTCCTGCGTCATTGAAACAGTAGGGAAAAGGCGGTTGGCTCTTGCGAGCAGCTCAACTTTTTTTCGCTCTTCGCGTGCGATCTTCGCGTAGAGCTGGTTAGCAGCGCCCATCATCAGCGCTTTGCGGCGGACGGCTTCCGCCCATAATTCCACGTTCCGTTTTT